>CAXMSA010000086.1:0-10560 GCA_964195605.1 uncultured Amylibacter sp. | reverse complement strand
ATCGCCCTTGGGCTGCTTGGCGGCTTGGTTATTGCCGGGGTGATTTATCAAAACAAACATCGCAGAGATAACCGCAGCTATGCGCGGGCGAACCAACGGCATTCTTATCATGCACGTGACCGTAATAGATATGCGACCGAATATAACGGTTACGGGCATAAGTGGCGCGGTCATCATCAGTCTGGTCATGGGCGACATAATAGGCGCCATTCCCGCTATCGTTACTAGGCTTACAGGGTGGGTTTGCCTTATTTGGTCCGTGAATGACCCCAAAAACACCACAATTCAGGCCTTGGAATTCCATGTTTAACCGCGATGTAGTAGACATGAGTAAGTTAGTAACAAGTAGGAAATAAAACCATGAAACAGTTCACTCTTGAAGCCAAGCACATGATCCGCCTTAATGAGACAGCATTTCATCAAGATGCTGCAACACGTGCTATGCGTAAAATGATCAAGCAACCAAAAGCAGTTATGGACGCGATACATGGTACTTCGTTACGCTTTTCCCTGGTCCCGATGGAACGTCGCGCAATACGCGTAGGTTAATACCTCTCCCTTATTAACCTTGCGTTTGCCGACTTTCCACGGCATTCCCTATGCAAAAGGGGTGTATCATGCGCAAGGTTCTGATCACAGGCACAGCTGGTTTTATTGGCTATCATCTGGCAGCACATTTGTTGGATGAAGGGTTTCAAGTTACCGGCTTTGACGGGATGACAGATTACTATGACGTCCGCCTGAAACAACGCCGCCATCAAATGCTTTTGCAAAACCCCAACTTCAATTGTGTAGAAGGCATGTTGGAAGATTTCGACATGTTGCATAAGCTGGTTGCAAATACGCGCCCTGACATTATCGTACATTTGGCCGCCCAAGCTGGCGTGCGTTATTCGTTGGAAAATCCGCGGGCCTATATCAACACCAATATTGTAGGTACATTCAATGTAATGGAATGCGCGCGGGAATTTGAGGTTGGCCATTTGCTGATGGCCAGTACCTCTTCCGTATATGGTGCCAACACCGATATGCCTTTTGTGGAGACCAGCAAGACCGACACCCAGTTGACTATTTATGCGGCCACCAAGAAGGCCAATGAAAATATGGCGCATAGTTACGCGCATCTGTGGAAAATCCCGACAACAATGTTTCGGTTCTTTACTGTTTACGGCGCATGGGGTCGGCCTGATATGGCCCTGTTCAAATTTGTTGATGCCGCCGTGAAAGGCAAAGCGATTGATGTTTATAATCATGGCGATATGGCGCGTGACTTCACTTATGTCACTGACCTTGTACATGGTATCCGCCTGTTGTGTGACAACCCGCCGGTTGAACCTGAAACGCCCGAAGACATTGCGGCAGGCGATAGCCTAAGCCCTGCAGCACCTTACCGGGTGGTCAATATCGGCAATAATGACAAGGTGCATCTGTTGGAGTTTATTGACGAGATCGAAGCCGCCATCGGCCAACCGATAAAGCGCAATTATATGGACATGCAAAAGGGTGATGTGCCAGCCACTTGGGCCAATTCGGAACTGCTACAACAGCTGACAGGATATCAACCGCAAACATCTGTGCGTGAGGGTATTGGCAAGTTTGTGGCGTGGTACCGGGATTATTATCAGGTTTAATTATGCCTGCCGTCGATACGTAGCTGGTGCTATGTGGTGATATTTTTTGAACACGCGCCCAAAGGCGGCTTCGGATTGGTAGCCTACCTCTTCAGCGATTTTGATGATCGGATCATGGGTTTTCAACAATTTCTGGCTGGCAAGTTGCATGCGCCAGTTAGTGATGTAACCCATCGGTGTTATCGACATGCATTTCATAAACTTCATTGCAAAAGATGTGCGCGACAAACCTGCAATTTTTGCCAACTCACCCAAGGTCCAGGGATATGCTGGCCCTTTATGCACTGCACTTAAGGCGCGTGCGATGTTGGGGTTGCTGAAGCCTGACAGAACAGGTCGTTCGGCACCATTTGTGCTTATGTATTCGCGCAAAGCCTGGGCAAATATAATCTCTGACATTTTCAAGCCGATCAGATCACCCCCCATCTGGGCCAGGCCGGCTTCGTTGCCAATCACACGCAGGGTATTTTCCATCCATCGACCAGAGGTTTCCCCGTAATTGCGGATGTGGATATGGGATGGCATAGCCACATCGGTCTTTCATGCAACGGTGGTGATAAAACCACATGAACAATACCCATATTTACCTAGCTGGTATTCCGAAATACCGCATATAATGTACTATTATTTATAATATTGTTCATTTTAACATAACGTTTTGCCGTTTATTTTCCGTCAACATACCCTAGTTTTATAGTTAAATTATTTATATAATATATATGATATACAAACCTCATGAGCCCAAATCATAAAGGAAACCCAGATGTCTGATGCCAAAATAGAAAACCGCCGCATTGTTTCATCACGGCATCTGGCCGAAGGCGACGGTTGGGAATCATCCGAAGTCGAATTTGGCATGATCATCGCCTATAACGCATTTAACCGCTGGATGACGCGTTGCATGGCGGCGGCCGGCAACACCAATCTGACCGGGCTGGAAATTCTGGTGTTGCATCACATTAATCATCTCGGGCGTGACAAACGGTTAAGTGATATTTCGTTTCTATTGAATATCGAAGATAATCACACAGTTAATTATGCACTGCGAAAACTGTTGAAAGTGGATCTGATCGTGTCAAACAAACGCGGCAAGGAAGTATTTTACAAACCCTCGGATGAGGGCAGGGCATTATGCGAAAGGTATCGCATAATACGCAAACGCTGTTTATTGGAAGGGATGGATAAAATGGGTCTGTCAGGTGAAGATATGCGTAAACTTGGTGCGGATCTACGGGCCATGTCGGGACAATATGATCAGGCCAGCCGCTCGGCCTCGTCACTGTAAGATATGCTATGATGTGAAAACCACTCTTGGCTTCACGTTTGGAATTTCAAAAATGCTACGATATTGAATGATTAAGCCACCTACATTCTTGCACATAACCGCACCGCATCCAGAACTGCCGTGTGAATGCCGCGTGCGGAAACGCCGCAAACTTGACAGACTTATTCTGCCGAGAAAAGACCCCGCATCGTTCTGTCAGGTCTTCGAGGTAAAGAAAGCATATCCGCATTATGCCGCCACGAAGCTATATTCAAGAGCCTCAACTACGTAATGCCAACCTTTGTTTACTGAAAAAATCAGGACACAAACAATCCTAGATATCTAAACCCAGCTTCGTTGTCCCCAAAACCTTTTGATACCACTCAAATATCTAGAACTGGTAAGTGCTGCCACGGTATTTACTATTTCCCTATATTGAGGCAGTGTTAAAGCGGGACAGGACAAGATTTTGGCTATCGGTTTTTTGTGCCTGTTCCCTAAGCTGGCTACATGGTTGCCGATTTATGTTATGGGGGTAGGTTTGTGAGTATTCTGGCTGATCTTTTAACCACAGTTTTTGAACGTCAATATAAAGCCACAGGTAAAGACAATTGGGATAAACGCCAGGTTTCAGCACTTGCCGACGATCTTCTTAGCAGCGAGGGTGAGGTCTCGGGCACCGCTTTAGCTTGCCAGATACTTGATCGTTATGCCGCGATGAAACCAGCTGAAAAACAGAAATTTTTCGGCCATCTGGCCAAGAGTATGGGCATTGACCCTGAAAAAGTGCGCAAAACCCTAACCGCTTATGAAGATAAGCCAACCAAGGCCAGTTATTATTCTTTCATGTCAGCGGTAGAACCTGCACGACAAGAACTTATACGGCGTCTGAACCAGGTTCCCGGTGCTACGGGGCAGCTTGTCGCAATGCGCAGTGATCTATTGCAGTTATCAAAAAAACAACCTGAACTGGCGGCACTGGATGTTGATTTTAGTCACTTGTTCACATCATGGTTCAATCGCGGATTTCTGGTTTTGCGCCCGATCAACTGGGAAAGTCCGGCCCATATCCTAGAAAAAATCATCGCTTATGAAGCAGTGCACACCATCGAAAGCTGGGATGATTTACGTCGTCGTCTGCAACCAAATGACAGACGGTGTTTTGCTTTTTTTCACCCATCCATGCCCGATGAGCCATTGGTTTTCGTTGAGGTCGCCGTGACGAAAGGCATTCCCGTTTCCATTCAGGATGTCCTGAGTGATGGCCGCAAGATAATAGAGGTGAATGATGCGGATACGGCCGTGTTCTATTCAATCTCCAACTGTCAGGCAGGGCTTGCAGGGATTTCTTTTGGCAATTCTTTGATCAAACAAGTGGTTGCTGATTTGGCCCGCGAGCTGCCAGTTCTGAAGACATTCATCACCCTATCGCCCATTCCAGCCTTAATGAAATGGCTTGATGAAACGGGTCGCCGAGGTGATGTTAATGACAATGAAAAACTGCGCAAAATCGCGGCAAACTATCTGTTATGCGCGAAACGGGACAATGGCAGCCCATATGATCCCGTTGCTCGTTTCCACCTTGGAAACGGAGCCCAAATCCATGCAGTTCATACCGGTGCTGATCTTTCGGCCAATGGCGTGGCACAATCGGGGGGCGCAATGGTGAATTACCTTTACGACCTGTCGAAAATTACGCAAAATCATGAACGATTTGCGACCGCGAATAAGATAACCGCTTCAAAAGAAGTACGTGCACTGAGCGCTGCGGCAAGCACATAAGGAACCCAATTCATGCCAAATCCGTTATACGATACGCTTTTTGGGTGCCACACGGGAAAATTAACTTTGTTCATCCATCTGCCGGATGGCCAGACAATCACCCATGACGATTTCCTGCGCATGACGGCCCGTTATGCCAATTCATTTACCAAATTGGGTCTGAAGGCTGGTGACAGGGTTGCTGTGCAAATCGAAAAATCACCCGAAGCCATTGCTATTTATGCCGCCTGTGCGCAGGTTGGCTTGGTATTTTTACCCTTGAACACAGCCTATACCCCCGAAGAGGTTGGCTATTTCGTGGACAATAGCGGTGCCCGCATCTTTATTTGCGACAGCGCAAAAGCGGCGTCACTTAAACCTATAACCCAAGCCTCAGACGCAATGCTGGAAACGTTGGATGCGGATGGCACAGGCAGCCTTAGTGATCTGGCCAAGACACTATCTGACAGCTTTGCAACAGTTGATCGCAATGGTGATGATCTGGCGGCATTTCTATATACTTCCGGTACCACTGGGCGCTCTAAAGGGGCGATGCTGACCCAAAACAACCTGATTTCCAATGCACAAACCCTTGCACAGCTATGGCAATTCACTACTGATGATATATTGCTGCACGCTTTGCCGATTTTCCACACACACGGGTTGTTTGTTGCAATCAACACAACATTGGTTGCTGGTGGAGCAATGATCTTATTACCAAAATTTAATCTTGACCAAATCATTACGAAATTGCCCATGGCAACCGCAATGATGGGCGTACCGACATTCTATACACGCCTGCTGGCTGACCCACGGTTTACTAGTGATCTGACCCGCCATATGCGCCTATTCATATCGGGCAGCGCACCGCTTCTGGCGGAAACACACATTCAATTTGAACAACGTACCGGTCATCGAATTCTGGAACGCTATGGTATGACGGAAACCAATATGACCACCTCTAACCCCTATGACGGGGAACGACGCGCAGGCACTGTTGGACCAGCACTACCCGGGGTCGAGGTGAAAATCACCAACACCAAAACTAGCGAAACGCTTCCAGATGGTGAAATCGGCCAGTTAGAGGTACGTGGCCCTAACGTGTTCAAAGGGTATTGGCAGATGCCTGAAAAAACCCGTGAAGAACTTCGCCAAGATGGGTTTTTTATTACCGGTGACTTAGGTTTGATAGATCAGGACGGTTATATTCAGATCGTAGGACGTGACAAAGATCTGATCATCTCAGGTGGATATAATATTTACCCCAAAGAGGTTGAATTGATCTTGGACGAACAAACCGGGGTTCTGGAAAGTGCCGTAATAGGTCTGCCGCACCCTGACTTTGGCGAAACCGCGTTGGCGGTTCTAATTCCAAAGAAGGATGCAATTCTGGACTTCGAAGCAATTTCTGAAAATATTGCGAAATCACTTGCGCGCTTCAAACAGCCCAGAAAGCTAGTCCTGCTAGATGAATTGCCGCGAAATACCATGGGCAAAGTTCAGAAAAATGTACTACGGGACCAGTTCAAAGATATTTTCTCAGAGTAATTTACGAAAACAATTCAGCGCATCAACAAAACCTGTCTGTTGCGGCTTATCATCTGATATCAATTAACCGCCAAACCTTGCGGGGGTAAAAAGAATATCGCTAAGGCCGGTTTGGATTACAGCATCGGGCAAAGCAGTCTTTGTTAAAAGTGCCGCTGCAATCTGACCGACAGCAGCTGAAGTCTGGATGCCGTAGCCACCAAGCCCGGCAAGCCAGAAAAAACCTGCAGTTTTGTTGGAATGGCCAATCACCGGCAACCGATCTTTTGAAAACGTGCGCAACCCTGCCCAGTTATGCGCAACATGTTGCACATCAAGCGTTGTACACTCATTCAGATAGTGCGCCGCATAGGCGATATCCAATTCTTCGGGCCAAGCATCATGGGGGTCGACTGGAGTTTCGTCAACAGGGCTGATCAACAGCTGGCCTGCATCAGGTTTAAAATAAAACAGCTCATCTATTTCGTTAACCCCTGGCATATCCGTGACATCATAATCCGGTACTTTGACGGTAATGATCGTTCGGCGGTGCGGGATGATGCCCAAAGCGTCCAGCCCGAATATTTTGGCCACAGTATCGGCCCAAGCACCCGCTGCATTGACCACGGTTTTAGCGTGGATTGTATCTTTGGTGGTTTCAATGACCCAATAGTCACCTTCCCGGTGCGCTGCTTTTACACCGTGCCCAAGCAGCACTTCTGTGCCATTGCTTTTCGCAGATCTGATATAACCTTGCAGCAGGCTTTCAACTTCAACATCCCAGCAATCGGGATCATAGTATGCGGCTGCCAGCCATTGCTTGTTTAGAAATGGGACTTTTTCAATGGCTTGTGTAACAGTCAGCAACTCAATCGGACGCGCCCCTTCAGGCGTATTGGCACGCTCATGTTCAAACACATGTTTAAGGTGGTCTACCTTTTCAGCATCGGCGATCAACAGGTTACCACGCGGGCGTAATAAATCGACATCAGAAAACCCAGCCGGGGGGGTAAATATAAACACAGCACTTGCAGCCGTCAGCTTACCCACAACATCTGAATGAAACCGGCGGGTAAACTCCGCTGCTGACCGGCCGGTTGAATGATAGCCCAAAGCATCTTCCATTGCCAAAAGCACAACCGAGCGTTTTCCCGCAATCGCATTGGCCACAGAGTCTCCAACAATACCGCCACCAATTATGGCTATGTCAAAAACCTCAACCATCGATCTGATCCAATGGAAAAACTGGACGGCGGATATTAGTATATGTCCGCTTCGTCATGTCAGGTGTCGACAAGCCGCCTGCATCGATGACGATAATATCTTCTGCAATCCGCGCAAAGGCCCCGCGGAAGTGTTGCATTGATTTCACCACTACGATGGACTTTTCGGATGGTTCAATCTCCACCGCCCGAAATATATTTTGGTCCAGCATTTGCTGACGTTCAGAGGCAATCAAAATGGCAAGTTCACCAACCTGAAAGCACACGCTGGTTCCGATGGTGCTGGGCACACCTGTGAACATCGGGCCTTCAAAGGTGAATGCCCCATCACTGACCGATTTAACGACCCCAGTAACCGTAATCGGGCCACCACCAACACTGGCATCAGATTTGCCGCCTATGGACAACGTCACTTCAGCCCCTGCACCATGTGCGGCCAGTTCTTGTGCTGCGATTCGGTCAAGCAGCCCACCAACCGCAATATTTTTCAAACCGCTTTCCAGCATCGCCGTGATAACAGCGGTGCAATCGCTATAGGCGCCCGAACCTGGGTTGTCAGAATAATCGGCAACGATGATCGGTTTATCTGTTGTTTCGCGACTTTTCAGATCAGCCATACAGGTCTCAAGCGACACAGGCAGGTCATAACTATCCCGCCATCCCCATATTTCATCGCAGATACGCTCGGCCACCGCATCCGCCACAGGTTTTTCAACCTTTGCGGCGTCATATGTGACCTGAACGCTGGAACCAGCGGCATAAACATCCGCTTCGGTAAAGCCAGCATTAATCGCAACATTCAAAATGCCATCCGCAGCCATCTCGCGTTCGGCACTTTCCAAAAGACGGCACATCGGGCCGTTATTTGTAGTGCGTCCATCATCACAGCCAACCAGCATTGGCGGGCGGGCAATTGCAACGCGTGGCAAGATCGTACCGTTCATCGCCTGATCCAGCAGGTGGCATGCCTCAATGCCACGTTCGTTCATGTCAATATGCGGGTAGGTTCTGTAGCTGACAATAATATTTACCTGATCCGCCATTTCGTCAAAAATATTGGCATGCAGATCAAGTGTGATGGCAATTGGCATATCGGGCCCCACCACATCGCGCAGCGCGCGTATAAATTGGGTTTCACCATCTTGGGATGTCTCTGTGACCATCGCGCCATGAAGGGCGATAAATATACCGTCAAAAGGTGCAAACGCCTTTAGCCTAGTTATGACATCATCAGTGATTTCCAAACGGGCTTTTTCTGTGACAGGTCCACCCGGTGCGGCAGATGCAGCAACCGTATAAAGCGGTTCCCAACCCAGTTCATCAGCCGCTGCAATAAAACCACCAATTTCAGTACCGGTTCCGGTCAGGTTTGCAGGAATATCGTCACCAACAAAAAAGTAACGCGCCCGAAAATCACTCATTCCAGTACGCATAATGGTGAAGGTATTGCTTTCGTGCATATATTCAATTGCGACAACACGTTTTGTCATTATGTAGCCTTTTTGTTTTCTTGTGCTGCGCATGCGCAGAGAGATTCCAGTATAAACGATGCCCCTAATAAAGAGGTAATATCAGAGCAATCATAAGGTGGCCAGACCTCTACCAGATCCATTCTGAATAGCTCTTAGTCTCCTAGACGCCTTGCTCGTCCATTTTTTATAAATCAACTTAATTGGGCATAAAATTATTTAAGTAATATCTAGTAAGCAGACAAAAAAAGTTCCGATCAATAAGACCGAAACAGTTTGGGAGGTAAAGCTTAAGACATGCCTACATCAAACGCGGCACTCCACAGCTGAATGGCAAAGTTGAACGCCCACATCGTTCGAATCAGTAAGAATTCTACCAACTTCTAAGCGACAAAGGAAATGTAGACTTAGAGGCAAAACTGGCGGGGTGGGAGCAGTTTTACAACTTCGCAAGACCACATGGTGCTCATAATGGAGAAACCCCTTACCAAGCCCTGAGAGACACTTATTGTGATACAATAAGTGTCCCGTTGGCCTGTCTAGGTTACATCATGAAGGTGCGCACGTAATTTCACCATCCCCGCTATCCAGCGATCATAATCCTGTGTTTTACGCTTCATATAATCGTTAACAATCTTATGCGGTAATATAAGAAAGCGTTCATCGTGTAGCCCCTCAATAACACATTGCGCCACCGTTTCTGCGGGTAACACACCATCACGCATTTGCGGGCCCATCGGCATGGCTTCTAACATAGGTGTATCAACGCCTTGCGGGCAAAGTGCTGAAACGCGAATACCCTGTGCACGGTGGGTAATAGCCAAGCTTTCAGCAAACCCGATTGCGGCGTGTTTGGTGGTGGAATAAACAGCCCCGTCGATTTGCGACAACAAGCCTGCCGCTGAAATTGTATGCAAAAAATATCCGCCACCACGTGCCGTCATGCGCGGCAACAAAGCCCGTGCAGCATAAACATGCGCCATAACATTAATTCCCCAGCAACGTGCCCAATCAGCATTGGTTGAGCTGGTTGCGTTTCCAACCTCTGTGTCCAAAGGCGCTATACCTGCATTGGAACAAAACAAATCTATCGGGCCCAAGCGACCTTCGACTTCATCAATAAGGGCAATGATTTGGTTTTCATCAGAAACATCACACTTAATTGCAGTGCCCCCAATATGATTTGCAACACTTTCTGCCTGGCCTATTGCGCGATCAGCGACAATAACATGCTTTGCGCCCTCTTGTGCAAATCGTTCACAGAGTGCCATGCCAATACCCGCAGCCCCGCCCGTTACAACAACTGTCTTTCCGCTTATTTCCATGATGCTACCTTGTTTTTTATACTGGCTGTGCTGCTTTTAGATGTGATACTGTGCCTACACCAAATGCGCTGTCTCATTCACACTGATAACCTTTGTTGCGCCCAGATTAAGTGCTTTTACCCGTGATATTGAACAATAATGTGGAATGAAGTTTAACACCCCGTCCAGCCCAAGCGCATCGGCCAATACTATGTTAATAGGGAACGCATGGGTGAAAACGACCACATTATTTGTGTGATTTGCATCACGAATAACCTGAAATGCATCTCGTACAGTTCTGACAAATGCCGCATGATCTCCGCCAAGATAGGCAATTGGATCATTTTGAAATTTTACCCATTCAGCGGGGTCTGTCATGGT
>CAXMSA010000085.1:0-10678 GCA_964195605.1 uncultured Amylibacter sp. | reverse complement strand
CAAAACCATGCAAAATAACTCTGCACTTGAAGCGCTGGCGATAGATCATCGCGGCCAGCTTTACACCATACCAGAACGCTCTGGCGAGATCGACAAACCGTTTCCCGTTTACCGCTATAGCGGCAAGAAATGGGACAAGCGTTTTCACATTCCCCGGCGTGATGAATTTCTGGTTGTCGGGGCCGATTTCGGGCCAGACCATAAGTTCTATTTACTGGAACGTCACTTCCGGTTTCCCTTTGGCTTTGCAACCCGCGTAAGGCGGTTTTCGTTATCATCATCAGGCTTTCACAACGAAGAAACCCTGATCAGATCACGCCTTGGCACGCACGGTAATCTGGAAGGTATTTCTGTTTGGCAGGATGACCGCAACCGTATGCGGATCACCCTTATCGCAGATGATAACTTCAAGTTTTTCCAACACACCGAGCTTGTTGAATATGTGGTGAATTAGCCTGGGTTCCTTGCATCCCAATCATTCAAAATTGCAACTGCCTGATCTGCGGTTTCAACAAAACTGAACAATTCCAGATCATCCGCCCCAATGGTGCCGGCCTCTGCCAGTGTTTCCCAGTTGATGATCGAGCGCCAGAATTTTTCACCAAATAAAATCACCGGCACCCGCCGCATACGTTGGGTCTGGATCAAGGTCAGGGTTTCAAATAATTCGTCCAAGGTACCAAAACCGCCCGGAAATGCGGTGACCGCTTTTGCCCGCATCAAAAAATGTATTTTGCGTGTGGCGAAATAGTGAAAGTTAAAACATAACTCAGGTGTACAATATTCATTTGGCGCTTGCTCAAACGGCAGCACAATATTCAGCGCAATTGAGGCACCACCCGCGTCTACCGCACCGCGATTACCTGCTTCCATCACACCTGGCCCACCGCCTGTAACAATCACATTTTCCCGACCATAACTTTCCATGCTTTTTTCGGTAATAATACGGGCAAATTTTCGGGCCTCATCATAATATTTCGATAACTCGGCCAGTGTTTTAGTGCGCGCGCCGCTTTTATGTTCCGGGTCAGGAATACGCGCGCCCCCAAACATCACAACAGTGCTTTCAATACCGCGCTCTGCCAGAATCATTTCCGGTTTCAGCATTTCCAACTGAATGCGCATCGCGCGTAATTCGTCCCGGCACAGAAAATCCGCGTCAGCAAAAGCCAACCGAAACGCTGGTGCCCTTGTTTGCGGCGTATCGGGTGTCTCTTTAAGTGTTTTTAAATCTGTTTGTGCATCTGGAAAGCTCTCTTGCTGACGTCCCATGTCGATATTCCTTTATCTATTGTCGCCGCGTTGATTGCGCACAACTTAAAATCAAACTATATGCTTCTATCAAATCTATCCAGACACGAATGGGAGATATCATGTCAAATGTACAACTGGAAACAGCTATTGAGGCTGCATGGGAAGACCGCAATAGCATTACACCCGCCACGACAGGTGAAGTGCGTGAAGCGATTGAAGATACTTTAAACGCTTTGGATAGTGGTACGCTACGCGTAGCCGAACCACGCGCAGACGGTAAATGGCACGTTAACCAATGGGCCAAAAAAGCGGTACTTTTATCGTTTCGCCTGAATGATATGACCATTATCGAAGGCGGCCCGGGTAATGCTGGCTGGTGGGATAAAGTACCATCAAAATTTGACGGATGGGGCGAAAACAAATGGCGCGATGCAGGCTTTCGCGCGGTTCCCGGCTCTATCGTGCGCCGTTCCGCATATATCGCCAAAGGTGTGGTTTTGATGCCGTCTTTCGTTAACATCGGCGCTTATGTTGATGAAGGTTCAATGGTCGATGGTTGGTCAACAGTCGGCTCATGCGCCCAAATCGGTAAAAACGTACACCTATCAGGCGGCGTTGGCATCGGTGGCGTTCTGGAACCGATGCAGGCAGGGCCCACGATCATCGAAGACAATTGTTTCATTGGCGCACGTTCCGAAGTTGTGGAAGGATGCATCGTTCGCGAAGGCTCGGTTCTGGGCATGGGTGTATTTATCGGCCAATCCACCAAAATCGTTGACCGCGAGACCGGCGAGGTTATGTACGGTGAAGTACCGTCCGGTTCTGTCGTGGTGGCAGGCTCCATGCCATCGAAAAACGGTGTGAACCTGTATTGCGCTGTGATCGTGAAAAAAGTTGATGCTAAAACGCGTTCAAAAACTTCGATTAACGAGTTGCTACGCGATTAAGCTTTGTAATTTATAAAAAGGGGCGGCTGTCATTCAGGCCGCTCTGATATTCTACGCATATTAAACTAGACTGCGAATGCCCACGTGTAAATCCGCCTCAATCCGAAGAGTATAATATCTGATGTCTGAAGATAAAAAAACCAAACGCCCCCAGCAGGTTTTCACCCTATTGGTTCAGGTCGGCCGCAACGATGGTGACGGTCTGCCCAAAAATGCCACAGGTGGTGCAATGATGTGTTTTGCCAGTGGCGTGGATGAAGCCGAAGCCGTGCGTGAAACCGTGGCCTTACTGAAACGCGCAGAGCTGGCCCCTCTGGATGTAACCGGCTATGGCACTTTGGAAGAACGCCTTGAAGAAGGCCATGACATCGATCAGGAAGAACGTGGCTTAATGCAACAAGCTTTGGATGAAAACTCTGTTGTCGTGTACCAACTGACCCCATTCTTCGATTAATACGCGGTTTGAAACGTCTGGTAAAATGCCATACGGTTTCCATTCGTGTTCCATACACTTTCCATATTAGGGATTTTACGGCCTATGCTAACCATATTTTTTGATCTTGATGGCACTTTGCTGGACAGCCAATCGGGCATAATGTCATCCATTCAGCACGCAATGATGGAACTTGGCGCCGATGAACCGGGCGCCGATGAACTGCGCGGTTTGATCGGCATGCCCCTGCCGAATATCTTTGCAAACCTCATGGGCGAAGGCGGCGATATTGTGTCTGCGGTTGATCTTTATCGCGAACATTATACCGAAGAAGCGATGTTCGATGCCACGCCTTATGACGGAATTAGCCAGATGTTTGATGAGCTTCTGACAGTTGAAGCCCAGTTATATATCGCCACGGCAAAACCGCAGGTTTATGCTCATCAAATCGCAGAACATTTCGGCCTTCTGGAATCTGTTGAACGCCTGTTCGGGCCAGAACTGGATGGCACGCATGCCGACAAAACCGACTTGCTGAAATTCGCATTGGATGAGATCGGCGCAGACCCTGCGAAATGCATTATGCTTGGAGATCGCCAGATGGATATTTTTGCGGCCAAGAATAATGACATCCCGAATATCGGCGCACTTTGGGGCTATGCCGATCATGGCGAATTACATATGGCCGAGGCTGATATGTTGGCAGGTACACCAGAAGAAGTACCTGAAATTGCCTATGATTTATTGGGGTTGGAGGTATAAAGAATATGCGTTCGTGTGACGTCTTAATCGTAGGCGGGGGTCCAGCTGGCCTATCTGTTGCATCGTCTTTAGCATCTGATATCAACAGCATCGTAGTGCATCAGGACCTAGAAGTTGGCAAACCGGTGCGCACAAGTGGCGGTAGCTTTTTAAGCGACATGCACGCACTTTCAATCCCTGAAAAATACTACCAACTGATTGATAAATTAGATTTTTATTCAGATAACTCAAAAGCATTTTTTGATATTAAAACTGAAAAAATGGTCATATTAGACATCACTGGCCTGTACCAATATCTGGCGTCTTTATCCAAAGACAAACCTAGTGAACTACTGTTAAGCACGAAGTTCATAACAACTGAAAAGCAATCAGACGGCGGATATTTATCAACCGTTCGCAATCGCCAAACTGGCGAAGCAACCATTCAGTCAAAATATATCATCGATGCATCAGGTTGGCAGTGCGAAGTGCTTAGTGCATTGGGTCATTGTACAAAACCTGATCGTACAGGCATCGGCACTGAATATGAATTTGTTCAGGAAGATTACCCTATGAACCGTGCAATCTTATTTGTCGGGTCTCATGTTTTATCTGGTTACGGGTGGGTTTTTCCAACCAATTACAACAAAATCCGCCTAGGTGTTGGCGTGATAAAACCCGACACCAATGAAAGCCCGCGCGACGTCATGAACGCCCTTTTAGAAAGTGGTTTTTTGAAAACATTGGGGGTGAAAATCCCTGATGATTATGAGGTAAATTCAGGGATTATCCCCTCTATTGCTTTTGATAAAAATGTCGTTTTTAAAAATATCATACGTGTCGGTGATAGCGCAAACTGTGCCACCCCCGTAGCAGGCGAAGGCATTCGTATTGCCATTGAACAAGGGCGCTTGTTGGGCAAAGCACTTTCTAAAACCATAAAACATAATATCCCGTCTTATTTACATGCCTATGAAAAGGCATATGCGACCAAATATGCCCGTGATTACAAAATTGGATTCTGGGCGAATCAACGTATTGCCGGATATACGCCAAAGGATTGGGATAAATCCGTTCAACGTATCAACACACTGTCAGAATCCCAGATGGTCCAGCTTTTACGCAGCCGTTTCAAACTGCAAAGCTTACTGCGAACAGCCTTGCTGCATGTAAAAAGAAAGCTATTCGGTCCATAAAAGGGCGGTTTGTTTCAACCGCCCTATGATGCTTAAACTTCAAATTCCAAAGGTTGTATGGAAGCAAACAAACCTGTTTCCTTCAGCTTGTCTAAGGTTGTTTTACTAGGCACATCATCCAGGTACAAAAGCGCTATTGCATCCGCGCCCTCTTCACTACGGCCCAAGGTAAAGTTAGCAATGTTAACCCCGTTTTCGCCCAAGGTTTGCCCTAAAGTACCGATAATACCGGGCACATCCTGATTGGTTGTGTAAAGCATATGATGACCAACTTCGGCGTCTATATTAATGCCTTTGATCTGGATAAACCGCGGCTTTCCATCAGAAAAAACCGTGCCGGCAATAGTGCGTTCGCGTTTCGCGGTTTTCACGGTCAGCTTGATATAGCTGTCAAACACGCCAGATTTTTCCTGTGTTGTACTGGAAATCTTAATGCCGCGATCAGCTGCCATTACAGGGGCAGACACCATATTCACATCCGGATTTTGCGCTTTCATCACACCTGCAATTGCCGCAGAACCCAATGCCTTGGTGTTCATCCCTGCAACCTTGCCGTCATATGTGACATTAATCGCCTCAATTGGCTCATCTGTTAATTGCCCTACAAAAGCACCAAGGTGACTTGCCAGTTTTACAAACGGGCTTAAGATCGGGGCTTCTTTTGCCGTAATAGATGGCATGTTGATCGCGTTGGAAACCGCGCCATTGTTCAGGTAATCCGACAGCTGTTCAGCAACTTGTATCGCTACGTTTTCTTGCGCCTCGGTTGTTGCAGCTCCCAGGTGCGGGGTTACAACCACGTTTGGCAGATTGAACAAAGGGCTGTTGGTGGCAGGCTCGGTTTCAAACACATCAAAAGCCGCCCCCGCAACATGGCCTGATTTCAACGCTTCGGCCAAGGCTGCCTCATCTACCAGACCGCCACGGGCACAATTTACGATACGCATGCCCGGTTTCATTTTGGCGATAACTTCTTTAGAAATCATGCCTGCGGTTTGATCTGTTTTGGGAACGTGCAAAGTGATAAAATCAGCTTTAGACAGCAACGCGTCCAACTCAACTTTGGTAACGCCCATGGTTTTAGCACGCGCTTCTGACAGATATGGATCGTAAGCCACAACTTTCATTTTCAGGCCCAAAGCCCGCGATGCCACGATAGAACCGATATTGCCAGAACCGATCAGGCCAAGGGTTTTACTGGTCAACTCAACCCCCATAAACTTTGACTTTTCCCATTTGCCTGCGTGTGTGGAAACTGAGGCTTCAGGGATTTGACGCGCAACCGCAAACATCATTGCAATCGCATGTTCAGCGGTGGTGATCGAGTTGCCAAACGGCGTGTTCATCACAATCACACCTTTCTTGCTGGCAGCTTTCAGATCAACATTGTCTACACCGATCCCAGCGCGGCCAATAACTTTCAGGTTAGTCGCCGCGTTTAAAAGCTTTTCAGTCACTTTGGTAGCTGAACGAATGGCCAGCCCGTCATAATCACCGATTTTAGCCAGCAGGGCATCTTTGTCTTTGCCCAGTGCCGGCTCAAAATCCACCTCGATACCGTTATCACGGAAAATTTGAACGGCGGTTTCAGATAATTTATCAGATACAAGTACTTTAGGCATTTTATGCCTCCTTAAGAATATTGGAAAGCTGACCCGCTGATGGGCCAGCGGGAATTATAAAGTTGCAAGCTGGGCTTCAAACGCCCACGTCAGCCAAGGGGTTAAAGCCTCCAGATCAGCCTGTTCGACTGTACCACCTGTCCAGATACGCAGTCCCGCAGGGGCATCGCGGTAGGAACCGATGTCATAAGCCACGGCCTCAACCTCCAGCAACTTGGCCATAGATTTGGCAAATGCGGCTTGCGCCCCCCCATCCAGTGCGGCCACGCGCGGGTCGGTGATTTTCAAACAGACGGATGTGTTTGACCGTGTCGCCGCTTCTTCAGCCAGAAAATCAATCCAGTCATTGGTCGCCACAAAATCAGCCAACACATTCATGTTGGCGTCAGCCTTGGCGATCAACCCGTCTTTGCCACCTTGGGTTTTGGCCCAATTGAGCGCGAACAGATAATCTTCCACCGCCAGCATAGAGGGCGTGTTGATAGTAGCACCTTTAAAGATACCCTCATTCAATTTACCGCCCTTGGCTAGACGAAAAATTTTCGGCAAAGGCCAAGCGGGGGTATAACTTTCCAACCTCGCAACAGCCCTTGGGCTAAGTACCAACATGCCGTGAGCCGCTTCACCGCCCAGCACTTTTTGCCAACTGAACGTTGTGACATCCAGCTTGTCCCACGTAAGGTCTTGGGCAAATGCAGCAGAGGTTGCATCACATATGGTCAAGCCAGCGCGGTCAGCAGGAATGAAATCACCGTTTGGAACCCGCACCCCCGATGTAGTGCCGTTCCACGTGAAAACAACGTCATTATCATAGTTCACCGCTGCCAGATCGGGCAGTTGGCCGTAGTCTGCTTGGTGGTGATTTACATCCTGAAGTTTCAGTTGCTTTACAACATCCGTCACCCAGCCTGCGCCAAAGCTTTCCCATGCCAGCATATCAACGCCGCGTGCGCCCAGAAGTGACCATAACGCCATTTCAACAGCGCCTGTATCGGATGCGGGTACGATGCCGATTTTGTAATCAGCGGGAATATTCAAAACCTCGCGGGTAGTTTCAATTGCGGCCAGCAATTTATCTTTGCCAATGGCGGCCCGGTGCGAACGGCCAAGTGCGGCGTCAGTTAATGCATCAAGCGACCATGTGGTCGGTTTGGTGCAAGGGCCAGATGAGAATTGGGGATTTTTCGGGCGAACGCCCGGTCTTGGTTGTGTCATAATATAGTATCCTTACAGATAATAGCCCTTCGTTGGGGAAGGGTGTCCCACTTGTGGCTTTATTGGTAAGATCTGCGTGACGCAACACAAAACGCTGGTCATTATGCCGCATTTGCCCGATAGGCAGTCGTATATGACCTTGAATATTCACGATAGGAACTACCCAAATGTATGTCGCCACACTCATCGCCAACCCGAAGCGGGCCAATTTAAGCTCTGCTATAGCCATTCAAACAGCGATGAAACTTGGGATCCAAGGCATGGTTTGGCTGGCTGAAAACATTGCCTGCGAAATTGAATTGGTAAAGCTTCCTGAAAATCGAAATGCAGTTTGGCAAGCATTGCAAGAGTTGGGTATCGATTTGGTAATCCAGCCCATTGAAGGACGTCGCAAAAAAATCCTACTGGCAGATATGGACAGTACCATGATCCAGCAGGAATGTATTGACGAGTTGGCAGTTGAAGCAGGTGTCGGCGAATATGTTGCGGGCATTACTGTGCGCGCAATGAACGGTGAACTAGATTTTGACGCGGCTTTGATTGAACGGGTCGCATTAATGAAAGGGCTGGATATCTCTGTGATCAAACAAGTTTTGGACACACGGATTGATTTGATGCCGGGTGGGCCAGTACTGCTGGCAACAATGAAAGCGCACGGAGCATATGCGGCACTGGTATCGGGTGGTTTTAATGCGTTTACCGAAGCCGTAGCCGATCAGTTGGGTTTTGATGAGAGCCGCGCCAACACTTTATTGCATAAGGATGGCAAGCTTACCGGGCAGGTCAAAATGCCGATCTTGGGGCGTCAGGCCAAAGTTGAAGCATTGCAAGAACTAACAGCTATGTTAAACTTGACTGCCCAAGATGTGATTGCCGTCGGTGACGGCGCAAACGATCTTGGCATGCTGACTTTAGCAGGCACAGGTGTGGCCCTTCATGCGAAACCTGTTGTCGCCGCACAATGTAATGTTCGACTGAATTTTGCGGATTTAACCGGGCTATTATATGTTCAGGGCTACACGCAAAGCGATTTTGTTTTCCCGAATACATATTCGGAGTTTTAGAACCACCCAAAATTATGTTAAATATTCTGGACGTGAAGACATTTCATATATTACATCGTTTCAAATTGACATTCTGCACAGTGCAGCACTTTTGGAGTATTTAATATGAAAATGACCACAGAAGAAGCCTTTGTAAAAGTTCTGCAAATGCATGGGATTGATAGTGCGTTCGGCATTATTGGCTCGGCTATGATGCCGATCTCGGATATTTTTCCCGCAGCGGGAATCACATTCTGGGACTGCGCACATGAATATAGCGGCGGGATGATGGCGGATGGTTTTTCACGCGCCTCTGGTAAAATGACAATGGCGATTGCCCAGAACGGTCCTGGAATTGCGAACTTCGTGACACCGATCAAAACGGCCTATTGGAACCACACGCCAATGCTACTGGTGACACCTCAAGCTGCCAACAAGACCATTGGTCAGGGCGGATTTCAGGAAGTTGAGCAAATGCGTATGTTTGCCGATTGCGTGGCCTATCAAGAAGAGGTGCGTGACCCATCCCGTATGGCCGAGGTTCTGAACCGGGTAATTATGAAAGCTAAACGTTTGTCCGCACCTGCGCAAATCAACATTCCACGTGATTACTGGACAAAAGTGATTGATATTGATCTCCCTGCGATTGTGGATTTTGAACGTCCTGCAGGTGGCACAAATGCAATTTCTAACGCAGCAAAATTGCTTTCAGAAGCCAAGTTTCCAGTAATTCTGAATGGCGCAGGCGTTGTCATCGGCGGTGCTATTCCTGCATCACAAGACTTGGCAGAACGCCTGGATGCGCCCGTTTGCTGTGGTTATCAACACAATGATGCTTTCCCGGGATCTCACCCATTGTTTGCAGGCCCCTTGGGCTACAACGGATCAAAAGCTGGAATGGAGTTAATCTCAAAAGCTGACGTTGTACTGGCATTGGGGACACGGTTGAACCCGTTTTCTACCCTGCCAGGGTACGGCATCGATTACTGGCCAACAAATGCGAAAATCATTCAGGTCGACATCAACCCTGACCGCATTGGCCTGACCAAACCTGTGACCGTTGGGATTGTAGGGGATGCCAAACAAGTGGCCGAACAGATATTGGCTAAGCTAGATGACAGTGCAGGTAACGCAGGCCGTAAGGAACGCCGCGAGCTAATTGCAAGCACCAAGTCAAGCTGGGCGCAGACACTGACCTCTATGGATCATGAAGATGATAGTGATGAAGGTATTGATTGGAACGAACGCGCGCGCGCCGACAAGCCTAATCACCTATCACCACGCCAAGCATGGCGGGCTATTCAAGCAGCTTTACCGAAACAGGCAATCATTTCATCTGACATTGGCAATGCGTGTGCCATCGGTAACGCCTACCCATCTTTTGAAGAGGGCCGCAAATATCTGGCCCCAGGCCTGTTCGGCCCCTGCGGTTACAGCTTTCCTGCAATTCTAGGCGCTAAAATCGGTCAACCAGACGTGCCTGTTGTGGGCTTTGCCGGTGACGGCGCATTTGGGATTTCAATGAATGAAATGACCGCGTGTGGTCGTGATGAATGGCCTGCGGTTACTATGGTTATTTTTCGCAACTACCAATGGGGTGCTGAAAAACGCAACACAACGCTTTGGTATAGTGACAACTTTGTGGGTACTGAGCTGGATACTAACGTGTCTTATGCGGGCATTGCCAAAGCTTGTGGCGTGATCGGTGTTATTGCAACCACAATGGAAAACCTGACAGACGCACTGGATACGGCTGTGAAGGCGCAGATGGAAGACGGCAAAACAACCTTTATTGAGGTGATGTTAAACCAAGAACTGGGTGAACCGTTTCGCCGCGATGCAATGACAACGCCGGTCCAAGTTGCAGGCATTGACCCCAAAGATATGCGTTCGCAATAAACCCTACAAACCTTATAAATAATGTTAAAAAGGCCTCTGATTTATCAGGGGCCTTTTACATAACAAATCCCGTTAAATTAGCTTGCGCAGCGTAGCACTTATCCGTAAACACAGCCTCGGAGACGTGGCCGAGTGGTCGAAGGCGCTCCCCTGCTAAGGGAGTATACCGGGAACGGTATCGAGGGTTCGAATCCCTTCGTCTCCGCCAGAAACCCTTGAAATCATTAATAAATTAGATGTTTTTAAGGTGTTAAAGTGTTGCACGTTAAAACGTGATTTGCGTTGGGTTGCGCGGGTTTGCGCGGATCAACGGTGTAAAAAAACGGCC
>CAXMSA010000084.1:0-10902 GCA_964195605.1 uncultured Amylibacter sp. | reverse complement strand
TGGTACATCATCACGCCCACATCAAAATAGTGTTATATCGTCAAAAATTTACCACAATATTATATTAACGTTACATTAGTGTGTATTTAGTAGTGTAATCTAGAGTAGCGAGGTAACCCAATGGATAGCGTATTTATCAATCCATCACATTGTCAGGTCGCTTATGCCATGCCGACCGTCAAGACTGATCAAACAGCACAAAAACCCTATTTATATCCGAATTATTCTAATGCGGAACGTCTGGCCGACGGGCTGGTGCATATGGTCGGCACCTGCTGCGCGCTAATTGGCGGCATTGCGCTGGTCACGCTTGTCAGTGGCCCGGGCAGCCTAAGCGATCTGTTTGCGACATGGGTTTACGCCATTGTGATTTTAACGGCATTTGTCGCGTCGGCGGCCTATCATATGACGCCGTGGGAACACCTGCGCCCCGCATTACGCCGCTTTGATCACGCCGCGATCTTTCTGAAAATCGCCGGCACCTACACCCCGCTTGTGGTGTTGATCGGCAGCAATTTCAGTTTTCTGGTTTTGGGGCTGGTCTGGGCCACCGCACTTTACGGTGTATCACGGCGATTGTTCCACTGGCACGAGCCCGGCATGGGTTCAACCTTTCTTTATCTGGGTCTGGGCTGGGCCAGCCTTGCACTGGCGTGGCCAATGACCCAAACGATACCAGCCCTAAGCTTCTGGTTGGTGATCGCAGGCGGCGTAACCTATACGGTCGGCGTGATCTTTTACAAATGGGAAAGCCTGCGGTTTTCAAACGCAATTTGGCATGTGTTCGTGCTGGCCGCATCGGCCTGTCATTTTTCAGCGATCTATATTGGCGAGTTGGCAAAACAGGGCAATTATCCGTTTTAGTATGATTCCACCCCCGCCCAGCAACAGCAAGGTGGGCTTATATATCCCGCGCCATAGCATAGAACTCATCGTTCGGGCGCATACCTGCCACGTTGACCATACGGTTGCTTAGCCCGAAAAACGCGGTGATGGCACCGATATCCCAGATGTCTTCATCAGTGAAACCATGGGTATAAAGCGTGTCGTAATCATCCTGTCCCACCTCGTTACTTTGCACACAGACTTTCATGGCAAAATCAAGCATGGCTTTCAGGCGTGGCGTAATATCGGCCTTGCGGTAGTTCACCGCCACCTGATCCGCGATCAGGGCGTTTTTGGCACGGATGCGCAGCACGGCACCATGCGCAATCACGCAATAAAGGCAACCGTTCTCATTCGATGTGGCCACAATAATCATTTCGCGGTCGGCCTGCGTCAGCCCGCTTTCTTTATCCATCAGCGCATCGTGATAAGCAAAGAACGCACGGAATTCGGCGGGTCGATGGGCAAATGTCAGGAATACATTCGGCACGAAGCCGGCTTTTTCCTGCACGCCTAAAATCCGTTCGCGGATGTCTTCAGGCATATCTTTGATTTCAGGCACGGGAAAACGGCTAACCGGATGTATCATAATTACTTTCTCTCTTACCAGTGGGGTGGGGGTTTATCGCCAACTGCGATGCCAGACATGGCTTGCGCCTCGGCCTCGGCGGCGCGTTGCATCAGCATTTTGATACGTTTTTCAGCCTGTTCCAGACGGTTTGCCTGATCGGCTACGATTGTGGACAATTCATCGACCGTGCGCGTGACATGGGACAGTTGAATTTCCAGTTCGGTTATGCGGTTTTGATCACTCATAAACCCGTCTTACAAACTTGCCCCCTTGGGCGCAATCCGTTAGATGTGCGGCCAAGCGAAGGAGTGCTGGGCGATGGCCAGAGACAAAAAGAAAAAACCTGTAAGACCAAAGGCGTTACCGCCGAAGGGGTTTCGCGATTATTTTGGGGCCGAAGTAGCAGAGCGCAATGCGATGCTGGCCCAAATCGCCGAAGTGTATCATCGCTACGGGTTTGACGCGCTGGAAAGTTCCGCTGTGGAAACGGTTGAGGCTTTGGGCAGCTTTCTGCCGGATGTAGAGCGGCCCAATGCGGGTGTGTTCGCATGGCAGGACGAAGACGATGCCTGGATGGCACTGCGCTACGATCTGACCGCCCCCTTGGCGCGGGTCTATGCCCAACACCGCAATGATTTACCCACGCCATACCGCCGTTATGCCATGGGCCCCGTGTGGCGCAATGAAAAGCCGGGACCGGGGCGGTATCGGCAGTTTTATCAGTGTGATGCGGATACGGTCGGGACGGCTTCTGTGGCAGCTGATGCTGAAATTTGTGCGATGCTGTCAGATACTTTGGAAGGTGTGGGCATTCCGCGTGGGGATTATATAATTCGGGTGAATAACCGCAAAGTGCTGAATGGGGTCTTGGAAAGCATGGGGCTTTCTGAAGACGCCGGCACAGATCGTGACGCGGTTTTGCGCACCATTGACAAGTTCGACAAGGTCGGTGCCGCAGGTGTGCGCGAGCTGCTGACCAAGGGCCGGCTGGATGCGTCGGGTGCTTATATTGACGGGGTTGGGCTGTCTGCAGATCAAGCGGAACCTGTGATTGCATTTTTGACCTCGAAAGCGGGCGATGCGGCGGGCACTTTGGCAAACCTGCGCGGTGCGGTTGACGGTTCCAGCGTTGGTCTGGATGGCGTGAACGAGTTGGAAACCATCGGTGAATTGATGACCGCGGGCGGTTACGGTTCTGACCGTATCGAAATAGACCCATCTGTCGTGCGTGGCCTCGGTTACTATACTGGCCCGGTCTATGAGGCCGAGTTGACCTTCGAAATTCTTGATGCCAAAGGGCGTAAACGCCAGTTTGGCTCAGTTGCGGGTGGCGGACGGTACGATGATCTGGTGAAACGCTTCACGGGCCAAGAAGTACCTGCAACGGGGGTATCCATCGGGGTGGATCGCTTGTTGGCGGCTTTGCGTGAAAAAGGGCGGATCAGCTCGCACGCCAAAGGGCCGGTTGTGGTCACTGTGATGGATCGTGACCGTATGGGTGATTATCAGGCAATGGTCGCCGAGCTGCGCAATGCGGGTATTCGGGCGGAAGTTTATCTGGGCAATCCGAAGAACTTCGGCAACCAGTTGAAATATGCTGACAAACGCGAAAGCCCTGTGGCGGTGATCGAGGGCGGTAATGAAAAAGATGCGGGCGTGGTGCAGATCAAAGATCTGGCATTAGGTGCGCGACTGTCAGCTGAAATAGAAACGGCCGAAGAATGGAAAGCTCAACCGGCGCAGATCGAGATTAAACGCGCTGATTTGGTGGCGGAAGTGCGCAAGATGATCGCCCGCGCGGAAGGTTTGGGATGATGTCACCTGTAGCGGTGAAAACCCTCGCGGGCATCCTATCGAACGCTTTTATCGGGGCAGGTGCCGTACCGGTCGAAGCCGAGGCTTTGCAGCCTGCGGAAGTTTTGCTGGACTTATACGGCGAAGATATTCGCGGGCGGGCCTATGTGACGGACGATCCTGTGGGCGGCGAACAAATGCTGCGGCCCGACTTTACCGTGCCTGTGGTGCAGATGCATATGGCAGATGGCGCGGAACCTGCGCGTTACACTTATAACGGCCCTGTTTGGCGTAAACAGGAACCCGGCATGGGGCGCGCAAAAGAATATTTGCAAGTGGGCTTTGAGCTGTTTGACCGCCATGATCCTGCAGCATCTGACGCGGAAGTGTTCGCGCTGTTCCACGAGATTCTGAAACCTTATGATTTGCGCATGGCAACGGGTGACGTTGGCCTGCTGGCGGGTGCGATTGAAGGTCTGAGCACCACAGCGCGGCGTAAAGAACGCCTGAAGCGGCAAATATGGCGACCCGACAGGTTTCGCCAATTGCTGGATATGTATAGCGGCAAGGTTGCGAACTTACCGACCCGCGTGGCGATGATTGAAACCGTCGCGACCAAGGGTGCGGCGAAGGCTCTCAACAGGGTCGGGCCTTTACTGGGCTTGCGCAGTCAGGCCGAGGTTCTGGCGCGGGTGACAAGCCTGCAAGAGGATGCACAAACGGCACCGATCCCACCGGCCGAGGTTGCGGTTCTGGAAGAGTTGTTGGCGATGCATGGGATGGCAGCGAATGCGTTGCAGTCTTTGCGTGTCGTGCAGGATCGATTGCAAGGTTTTTCGGTTGCGGTTGACCGACTGGAGGCGCGCTTGAACGCATTGGCAGCCAAAGGTGTGGATGTTGGCAAGCTGCCGTTTGAAGCCAATTTTGGCCTGACATCGCTGGAATATTACGACGGGTTTGTGTTCGGATTTTTCGATGGCGAGAACCCGATCTCTAGCGGCGGGCGCTACGATGCAATGACCCAAGTACTGGGCCAGGGCCGATCTATTCCCGCAGTAGGCGGCGTCATTCGCCCCGATGCATTGGCCGCGGTCACAGGGGGCTCAGCATGAGTACTTTAAAACTTGGCGTACCTTCAAAAGGCCGACTTCAGGACAAGACGATGGAATGGTTTGCTGAGCGCGGCATAACATTGGCCCGCACCGGCAGTGACCGGGAATATTCTGGTGTTGTCACAGGCGTTGACGGTGTTGAACTGGTGATGCTGTCAGCAGGTGAAATCCCGCGTGAACTAAAAGCCGGGCGTATTCATCTAGGCGTAACCGGTACTGATCTGATCCACGAAAAGCTGCCTTTATGGGAACGTGTTGTGATCAATTTGCAGGAACTTGGTTTCGGGCAGGCTGATCTGATTATCGCGGTTCCCAAGGGCTGGATTGATGTAGATTGCGTTGAAGATCTGGACGGGGTTGCAGCACAGTTTCGCGCCAATCACGGCTATCGTTTGCGGATTGCCACCAAGTACCACAACCTTGTGCGCGGTTTTTTGCGCGCGCGCGGTGTGGCCGATTATCAACTGGTGGACAGCCAAGGAGCAACTGAAGGCGTGGTGAAAAACCTGACGGCAGAAGCGGTTGCGGATATTACCTCTTCGGGGGCAACACTGGACGCTAACCACCTAAAAATACTGGCAGATGGCTTGATTTTACAATCGCAAGCCTGTGTTTTTGCCAGCCGATCCGCTGATTGGTCAGATGCAGCACGGGCCGCATTAGCTGAAATGGCGGTAAAAACAGGCTGGAATATATCGGAGGTTTAAGATGGCAATCCAAACATTTCGCACTGTATCTGATATGCGCACACAGGTTGCCGCTTGGAAGGCGGTAGGTTTGCGCGTTGGGCTGGTGCCGACGATGGGCAATATGCACGCGGGCCATATCGCCCTTGTGCATGCGGCATTGAATGAATGCGACCGTGTGATTACCACGATTTTTGTCAACCCGACACAGTTTGGTGCAAATGAAGATTTGAACAGCTATCCGAAAACCGAAAAATCCGACAGCGCCAAGGTTACGGATGCGGGCGGGCATGCCATGTTCATCCCTGCGGCCTCTGAAATGTACCCTGCGGGGTTTTCAACCCGTGTGATTGTCGATGGGTTAACCGATTGCCTGTGCGGACTTACACGGCCCGGCCATATGGACGGGGTTTCGCAAGTGGTGACGAAGCTTTTGAACCAAGCTCATGCCGATGTCGCATTTTTCGGCGAAAAAGATTGGCAGCAACTGGCGGTGATCAAGCGGCTGGCACGGGATTTGGATATCGAGACGGACGTTCGCGGTGTCCCGACCGTGCGTGACAGTTATGGCTTGGCGTTATCGTCACGCAATGGATATTTGAACGAAACAGAAATAGAGATTGCGCGCAAACTGAACGTGATCATGAAAAAGACGGCTTACGATATAGCTTGCGGCAGCTATGCGATTGACGAATGTATGAAAGCGGCCAAGACTTTGATGAAAGCGGGATTTTCGCAGGTGGATTATGTGGATTGCCGTGATGCCGATACGCTGGAAATAATTGATAAGGCCGAAGGCCGGTCATGCCGGATATTTGCAGCAGCACATGTGGGCCGTGCACGGCTGATTGATAATCATTTGGTGAATTGATTTTCCATGTAAAGCCAGACCATACGGTCAACAAACCAGAGTTTCGACACGATGCTTAACAGCAATCCACAAACTGTGGCCCAGACATTGAGGATTGTAAGCCCATAGATCAAGATGACGACACCAAATGTGGCCAGTGTTGTAATGGCTTTCAGGATATTGTTGTGGTGATCAGGGATCGGGTTCATTTTACGGTTCAAATATAATCTTTCCCCAAAGGTCACACGCGAAGCCCAATTTTTGGTGGATTTGGGCGGGCTAAAGGGGTAATCCCCCCTAAAATTAGTGGTGTTCAGAAGTAGAGTTTTCTCGGCATAATAATCTGAGGAGATTTTGAATGAAGAATAAACGATACAGCGATGCGC
Source organism: uncultured Amylibacter sp. (assembly GCA_964195605.1). Classification (GTDB taxonomy): domain Bacteria; phylum Pseudomonadota; class Alphaproteobacteria; order Rhodobacterales; family Rhodobacteraceae; genus Amylibacter. Next base: position 4,618 of record CAXMSA010000084.1, on the reverse strand, counting down.
AAATCATGGGGATTCTAAAGCAGGCCGAGAGCGGTGTACCGGTATCGGAACTGTGCCGTGAACATGGCATGAGCAATGCTAGTTTTTACAAATGGCGGGCTAAGTTTGGCGGTATGGACGCGTCGATGATCTCGGAGTTGAAGGCGATGGCGGAAGAAAATCGCCGCCTAAAACGGATGTATGCCGAGATGAGCATGCAGAACGATCTGCTTAAGGAGGCTCTTGCAAAAAAGCGTTAAGGCCGTCTCAGAGGCGCGAGATGGCCGTGGAAGCTGTTGCCGATAGAAACGTCAGCATTGCGCTGGCCTGCCGGGCGTTCAGCATCAGCGAATGCTGCTATCGGTATGAGCGCAAGCTAAGCGATGAGAATGCAGAGATTGCGGAATGGCTGGTGAAGCTGGCCACCAACCGCCGCACCTGGGGTTTTGGCCTGTGCTTTTTATATCTGCGCAATGTGAAAGGCTTTGGTTGGAACCATAAGCGGGTCTACCGGATTTACTGCGAACTGGAGTTGAACCTACGGATCAAGCCGAAAAAGCGATTGAAACGGGATAAACCGGATGCATTGGTGGTGCCTGACACAGCCAATCATACTTGGTCGATGGACTTCATGGCGGATCAACTGGGGGATGGCCGCCCGATCCGCACCCTGAACGTGCTGGATGATTTTAACCGTGAGGGATTAGGCATCGAGGTGGACTTCTCGCTGCCCGCCGAACGTGTGGTGCGCAACCTGAACCAGATCATAGAGTGGCGAGGCAAGCCGCAGATTATTCGAGTCGACAACGGCCCAGAATATATCAGTGGAAAGTTGATGGCGTGGGCAGCAAAGATGGGGGTTCACATTCAATACATCCAGCCCGGGAAGCCCCAACAGAATGCCTACATCGAGCGTTACAACCGCACGGTCCGGCACGAATGGCTCGATCAAAACATCTTTGAAACCATAGAGGAGGCTCAGGAACAGGCCACAAAATGGCTCTGGACTTACAACAATGACCGTCCCAACATGGGCATCGGCGGGATAACACCCGCTATGAAACTGAAAATGGCCGCGTAATTCTACAAGCGGGCCCCATTAAAAATGGGGGGATTACCAAGGCACGTGGATTGTACCAAATCCAAAGCATCGTCAGAATGATGGGGATAAGGCACCACCAGCCCAGCCAAACGCGTGACCAAACCGCAAGGGTTAACAGAGGTAAGGTGGTAAAACGGCTATAAACGCTGATGGGGTTGGCATGGCGCGCCCATGTGGCGTCATCCATAGTCATTAGTCGTTCTGTGGCTGCGAAGAAATCCATTTGTTTAAATCAAACCTATATCGGCGAGTGCGATTTCCAGTTCCTTGGGTAATTTGTCATCCGTTGTGCGGCCCACGGGCAGGTCATTGGGCGCATCTTCATCCGTTAAATAACGCCAGCCCTGAAATGGGCGGCGTTTAACAACTGTGGTGCGGATCAGTTCGGGCGCCAGCATAATGCCGCAGCGGCGGATGCCGTCATGGCCGATGACCTCTTCAAAACCGATAATTTTTTGGCGGGCCTGAAGGAAACCTTTGATCACCCAATACATTGATCCGCCGTTAAAAACTTCGGCCTCTCGCCGAGGCCACATGCGGGTGACGTGCAAGGAATGGTCGCGACCCATTTGGGTGCGGCGTTCGGCCTGCCACTCGGCAAGAGTTTCCACGCTTTCACTGCCAACGCTGAGTTTTATGATGTTGATTTTTGATATCGTCATTTTTTTATTTTAAGTGTCGCTTGTAGAATTGACCAGAGCTTAACAAAAGATTACTTTGGGTTTCTACTCACCGAACTGGATGACCACGCCATGAGCCGTTTTGCTGCCCCTATCGCCGAGCAAATTTGGGATATGAAGTATCGCTTCAAAGATGCAAGCGGTGAGCCCTTGGATCACGGTGTTGAAGATACTTGGAAGCGCATTGCGAGTGCGCTGGCCAGCGTTGAAAAACAGCCTGATATGTGGACTGACAAGTTCTACAACGCCTTGGAAGATTTCAAGTTTCTACCTGCGGGCCGGATTATTGCGGGCGCGGGTACAGACCGGTCTGTTACCCTGTTCAACTGCTTTGTGATGGGCACGATTCCCGACACCATGGGCGGTATTTTCGATATGCTGAAAGAAGCGGCGCTGACCATGCAACAGGGCGGCGGTATTGGCTATGATTTTTCCACCCTGCGGCCCAAAGGGGCAGCGGTGCACGGTGTAGCAGCCGACGCGAGCGGGCCTTTGTCATTTATGGATGTGTGGGATGCGATGTGTCGCACCATCATGTCAGCCGGATCACGCCGCGGTGCGATGATGGCGACAATGCGCTGCGATCATCCTGATATTGACCAGTTTATTGAAGCCAAACAGGATGGTGCACGGTTGCGTATGTTCAACTTGTCAGTGCTGATTACGGATGATTTCATGGATGCGGTGAAAGCCGATACTGCTTGGGATTTAATGTTTGACGGCACGGTTTATAAAACAGTTAAGGCATTGGAACTGTGGAATAAAATTATGCAAGCAACATATAATTATGCCGAACCTGGTGTGATTTTCATTGACCGTATCAACAAGAAAAACAATCTGCATTATTGTGAAACCATCGCCGCGACAAACCCGTGTGGCGAACAGCCCTTGCCACCTTATGGTGCCTGCCTGCTAGGCTCGATCAATCTGGCCCGACTGGTGCAAAACCCGTTTGAAAAAGGTGCTGATCTGGATGCAGCAGCCCTTGACGACCTGGTGCGCACGGCGGTGCGGATGATGGATAATGTGGTGGATGCATCGCGTTTTCCGCTAGAGGCGCAGGCACAAGAAGCCCGCGCAAAACGCCGTATCGGGCTGGGCGTAACGGGCTTGGCCGATGCGTTGTTGATGGTGGGGCAACGGTATGGGTCAAAAGACGCGGCTGCGCGCACCGAAGCGTGGATGAAACAGATCGCGCGGGCGGCTTATCTGACGTCTGCAGATTTGGCGGCGGAAAAAGGCGCTTTCACATTATATGATAAAGAGGCGTTTTTGGCCTCTGAAACCATGTTGGATATGGACGCGGATGTCCGCGCCGCCATCGCCAAAAACGGTATCCGCAACGCGCTGCTGACCTCAATTGCGCCTACGGGCACAATCAGCCTTTATGCGGGCAACGTATCAAGCGGCATTGAGCCGGTGTTTGCCTATTCCTATACCCGTAAAGTTCTGCAAAAAGATGGCTCGCGCACTGAAGAGGAAGTCTCTGATTACGCAGTGGAAATGTGGCGTGAAAAGTTCGGCAACAAGGCTTTACCGGATTATTTTGTGAACGCACAAACGCTGGCCCCTTTGGATCATGTTCGCATGCAGGCGGCGGCGCAAAAGTGGATCGACAGCTCTATTTCAAAGACTATCAACTGCCCTGAAGACATCGGATTTGATGATTTCAAACAGGTCTATATGGCCGCATGGGATCAGGGCTGTAAGGGTTGCACCACGTACCGGCCCAATGATGTGACGGGCTCGGTTTTGACTGTATCCGAAACAACCGAGGCGGCACCTGAAATTGATAAAGGTGCGGATGTGGTTTACCTGTCCGAACCGCTAAGCCGCCCCGATGCATTGGAAGGCCACACTTACAAAATCAAGTGGCCCGAAAGCGAGCATGCTATTTATATCACCATCAACGATGTCTATGAGAACGATAACCGCCGCCCGTTCGAAGTGTTTATCAACTCGAAAAACATGGAACATTACGCCTGGACTTTGGCCCTGACACGGATGATTTCCGCCGTGTTCCGCCGCGGTGGCGATGTGTCTTTCGTGGTCGAAGAACTAAAAGCGGTGTTTGACCCGCGTGGCGGTGCATGGGTGCAGGGCAAATACATCCCGTCGATCCTTGCCGCGATAGGTGGCGTGATCGAACAACACATGGTCCGCATCGGATTTATCGCAGGCGAAGGCATCCACCTAAAATCAGACCCCAAGGCCGAGGCCATTGCAGTCGGCGAACGCCCCCGCGGCCCCGCCTGCCCGTCTTGCGGACAGTTCGGCATGCGTATGGTTGAAGGTTGCATGACCTGTGGCGATTGCGGACATTCTAAGTGCGGGTAATTTCTATCGGGGACAACCTGATCTAGTCAAAATTTAGTTCGAACTTCTTTCAAGCGATAATTGCGATGAAGGCGATAAGAAACAGCAATCAGAGGCACTGAAGAATTTCGTCGTGATGCATTTCGCATCGCCACCATCCGCTACTGCCTACTGGACCTGTCGCGGAATTATGCCGTTCCTTTAATCGTATATTATGCATTAAAGGAGAATACTGTCCGTCATCAGAGGTTTTGGTTCCAGAGGGCGTTTAATCTTAGCGCATATTTTCAGGTTGATGCCTGTTTCACGGAACCTTGGGCCCCTCACTGATTTCAAATTGAAGAGCCGCATCGATTAAATAGCGTAATTGCCGCGCATGCGTGTCTGCGTCCACCTCGGCCATTCCAGGCATGCGAAGAGAGTGCCGCGCGACGGATGCGCCTATGATCACAGAGAAAAACATGGCCAATTGCGCCGCCCCATGTTCACCGCCCATTCGGGATTCGAGCGGGGCAACGAGGGTATCAAAAAGTGTACGCCT
>CAXMSA010000083.1:0-10907 GCA_964195605.1 uncultured Amylibacter sp. | reverse complement strand
ATACGGTCATGGGGCAAAGGTTCGCCGATAACACCGGTAGAGGCTGTAAAGACACAAGAATTATCCGTGCCCAGCTGATCTGCAACCACTTGGCAAATCGCATCTACCGACACACCGCCTTTGGCACCGGTAAAAGCATTGGCATTGCCGGAATTCACCAATATGGCATACGGTTTATCTGTTGGCATTGGTTTTTGCAGCTTGCTTTGGCAATCCAAGACCGGGGCCGCGCGAGTAGCTGAACGGGTAAAGACGCCAGCCACAGAACTGCCAGCGGCAACCTCTACAAGCATCACGTCGTCACGTCCGGCATATTTAACACCAGCCTGACCTGCCGCAAACCGTACACCTTGAATAACCGGTAACTTTGGAAACCCGCCTTTTGGTGCCAAGGGTGAAATATTACCTGCGCTAAAAGAAGCTGCTTTTAGCTTTTTCTTTAGCATGGATATCTTTTTCTTAAGGTTTTTTACCTTGGCTTTATGCTTGCTCATATCTTTACCCAGTTAGTCTTTTAGAAGTTCAAATTTCTTGACGAAAGACGGATCAATCTCTTGCTCTTTACGCACGATATCACCAGATGTTTCAAGTTGCGAAATTCTATTTTCCAATGCAACCGCCATTAAGCTTTCTTTTATTTCATCCTGTACAGCAGCCAGTTCCGGTGCGGGCATATCACGTGTCTCATTCAATTTGATAACATGCCAGCCAAATTGCGTTTTGACAGGCGGCGAAACTTCGCCCGCTTTTAGTTGAAGCATAGCTGCCTCAAACTCTGGCACAAAGCTACCCACACCTGTCCAGCCCAGGCTGCCACCATTTACCCCGGTCGGACCTGTAGAGCTTTCTTTTGCAAGCGTTGCAAAATCTGCACCCTCTGCAAGCTTAACAATAAGTGCTTTGGCCTCTTCTTCGGCAACAACCAGAATATGGCTGGCATTATATTCTGGAATCGGCTCTGCGTTCACATAAATCTCGTTATAGCGTTCATTTATAGCGTCCTGCGTAAGGGCGGTCGCATAAATTTCTTCAATCGCTTCGGTTGCATAAAGTGCGCGGCGTTCGTTTTCAGAGGCCAGCTTAAGCGCTGTGGTTTCTTCTGTAATCAAACTGCTTAGTAATTGCTGCTGCACAAGCTGATCCACAATACCTGCATATAGGCTTTTATCCTCTATATCCATATATTGTTCTGGCAAACGGCTGGCCAAAGCCAGCACATGGCCCAAAGTAATATCAGTTCCGTTTACTGTAGCAACCACCGTTTCTTTTGTCGGGGTTTCATTTGTCGAGGTTTCTTGTGAAAAACTAGGTGCCGAAAATGCCAAAGCAGTTGCGGCGATTGTAATAAAATTACCTGTGATTTTCATTTATATTCTCCATTTTTACCTTATTATTCCTACACATTTTGTAGAATTGTGTAACCAATTACTGCGTCAAAGTTGACACTGACTATACACCCGCTTACATGCCTTGGACTGGCGTGATTTACTTGATGCCATTTAGCTTGATTCTTCTTATGCTTTCAATGCGAAGCCGACAAGCGAATGGAACAAAATTATTGTCAAATTTACGTCAAAATATGCCGTAGTTTTATGGCTTCTGGATAAACGGAGACGTCATGCTGGGCATGAATACAATAACCAAAAAGCTTTTTGGCACCACGAATGACCGCAAAATCAAAGCGGTTCGACCTTTGGTTAAAAAAATCAATGATCTGGAGCCGGAATTTAAGGCCCTGAACGATGATCAGATCAAAGCCAAAACCGAAGAGTTTAAAAAACGTATATCGGACGGCGAATCTTTAGACGCTATTTTACCAGAAGCCTTTGCTAATGCCCGTGAGGCGGCAAGGCGCACATTGGGGCTGCGGGCTTTTGACACCCAGTTGATCGGCGGGATATTTCTGCACCAGGGTTATATTTCAGAGATGAAAACAGGCGAGGGTAAAACCCTTGTGGCCACGCTGCCAGCCTATCTGAACGCCCTAACCGAACGCGGTGTGCATGTTGTAACAGTGAACGATTATCTGGCACGTCGTGATGCGGAATGGATGTCAAAGGTTTACGGGTTTCTTGGCCTGACAACGGGCGTGATTGTACCTGACATGGACCCTACTTCAAAGCTAGAAGCATATCGTTGCGATGTTGCCTACACCACAAATAACGAATTGGGTTTTGATTATCTGCGCGACAATATGCAAAGCGATATTTCCCAAATAGCCCAGCGCGACCACTATTTTGCAATTGTGGATGAGGTAGATTCGATCCTGATCGACGAAGCCCGCACCCCATTGATCATTTCCGGGCCCGCTGATGACCGTTCTGAACTTTACATCACGATCGATAAACTGATCCCAGAACTATCCCAAGAACATTACGATCTGGATGAAAAATCCCGCAGCGCCAATCTAACCGAAGAAGGCAACGAATTCGTTGAAAAACGTTTCCTTGAAATGGAGCTGCTGGAAGAAGGCGCGTCACTTTACGATCCTGAAAGCACGTCTTTCGTACACCACATCAATCAAGCGCTGCGTGCGCATGTTCTGTTTGCACGTGAAAAAGATTACATTGTGCGCGACGACGAAGTTATGCTGATCGACGAATTTACTGGCCGCATGATGAAAGGCCGCCGTTTGTCAGAGGGCCTGCATCAGGCGATTGAAGCAAAAGAAAATGTGACCATTCAACCTGAAAACGTCACGCTAGCATCTGTGACCTTTCAAAACTATTTCCGCCTGTATGAAAAACTTGCCGGCATGACAGGTACGGCATTGACCGAAGCCCAAGAGTTTGCTGAAATTTACGGGCTTGGTGTTGTTGAGATTCCAACAAATAAACCAATTATACGGGTTGATGAACATGACGCGATTTACCGTACCGCTGGCGAAAAATTTCAGGCTGTCGTCGAAGAGATTGCCTTTTCGCATATCAAAGGCCAACCGGTTCTGGTTGGGACAACCTCGATTGAAAAATCTGAAATGTTGTCCGGGTTTCTGAAAGATGAAGCCTATCTGAACACTATTTCAGCCAATATCCGCAAACGAGCAGAAAAATACAAAAAAGAAGACGACAAAAAGGCTGAACTGGAAAAAGCCGCACAAATTGACGCCTTGATTAAGTCAGAAGGACGGGTTCCACATAACGTTCTAAATGCGCGTTTCCATGAACAAGAAGCCTCTATTGTTGCCGATGCTGGCACGACAGGTGCTGTCACCATTGCTACAAATATGGCAGGCCGTGGTACTGATATTCAACTTGGTGGTAACTTTGAAATGCGCCTGTCAAATGATCTGGCAGATGCAGGTGAAGACGCGGATGAGACCAAAATCCGTGCAGAACTAGAAAAAGAAATTGCTGTCGACAAAGAAAAAGTCATTGCCGCAGGTGGTCTGTTTGTTCTGGCAACAGAACGCCACGAAAGCCGCCGCATTGATAACCAGTTGCGTGGCCGTTCAGGGCGTCAGGGTGATCCGGGCCGCTCTGCGTTTTTCCTATCCCTTGATGATGATCTGATGCGTATTTTTGGCTCAGAGCGTTTGGAAAAAGTATTAAGCACTTTAGGCATGGAAGAAGGCGAAAGCATTGTTCACCCTTGGGTCAACAAATCACTGGAACGCGCACAGGCCAAAGTGGAAGGTCGCAACTTTGACATTCGCAAGCAGTTGCTGAAATTCGATGACGTGATGAACGATCAGCGTAAAGTAATATTCAGTCAACGCCGTGAGATCATGGAAGGCGACGACTTGTCGGATGTGGCCAAAGATATGCGTGATCAGGTTATTGATGATCTTGTCGATCAGGCCATTCCTGAAAAATCATACCCCGAACAGTGGGATATAGACGGGCTGAATGATAACACCCAAGAACTGTTAGGCATGGCATTACCATTGAAAGAATGGGCCGCCGAAGAAGGCGTCGATGACGAACATATCCGCGAACATATGTATAAAGCGGGCGATACGTTTGGCGCAGAGAAAGAACAACAGTTTGGCGCAGAGAATATGCGTAACATCGAAAAGCAGCTGCTTTTGCAAACCATTGACGGCAAGTGGCGCGAACATCTTGTGACACTGGAACATCTGCGCTCTGTGGTTGGCTTTCGCGGATATGCCCAGCGCGATCCTCTGAATGAGTATAAAACCGAAGGTTTTGAGTTGTTCGAAAAACTGCTGGACGGGCTACGCGTTGACGTTACAAAACAATTGTCCCGCATTCGGATGTTGACCGAAGAAGAACAGCGCGAAATGCAGGCGCAAATGGAAGCGGCAGGTCAACTGCCACCCACAAATGCTAATGCCGCAGACGGGTTTGATGAGAATGACAAATCAACCTGGGGCAAACCTTCACGCAACGGGGTATGCCCATGCGGGTCAGGTAAAAAATTCAAGCATTGTCATGGTAAACTTTAGGGCGCGGGGTTTCTAAATATTCCCGCGCGCATTAAACTGGGCTGAATTGTGGCATAAATAACCACAAAACACAGGTTGTAGCTACTATATATAGTTTTTTCTGATTGGGCATACACGCCCTATAGGCCCTGTGTCTTATCCTCCTCACATCTTGTTGTCGGTTGCGCCAAAGATATTAAAATATCGTTATTTCTGGCATACCATTCCCATACCCTTGTGTGAAAGTAAGCTGTGCATTTAAACAACAAAACCTTACCTTTTATGGTTGTTCTTATGGTGTTGCTGGGCGTTGGTGCCGTTGCACATAACGGCGATGATTTATCTGTCCTGAAAGGTAACACAACACAAACCACCCAAGTTGCATCTATATCAGGTTTTGAGCTTGTGCGTGCAGAACAAGCCACGCCCCCCGGCAAGTCACAAAATTTGTACAACACTTTGAAAATAAATCCGTTTGATCTGGATTGTGCGCTTAATCTTTCTGTAAAATCTCTGCGGGGCGCGCGTGTGGAACTGGTGGTCTCGGCCCCGTGCCATAAGAACAAAATCATCACCATAAAACACGCAGGCTTGCGGTTTAATGAAGTCGTTGACGGCAAGGGCATGATCACAATAATCATTCCGGTTTTATCTGATCCTGCAACCATTGAGGTTTCTTTTGCCGACGGCACCTCTAAGTCTATTTCCGCACCCGCTATAGATCTGTCATCTTTGCGGTGACCCAATGATCAATACCGTATATTATTCAACCACACATCGGGCCAAACATATAAGCAGAAATGTACCGATTAGAAATTGTTCTGTGAAAAACGGAAATATTGTATTGAAAAATATGTTCAGGAACCCGATTGTAGCATATCGAAACTAATCAGCGACATCACATGTTCATATCCAGATCATTATCCATTGCTTTAGCGCTAACAGCTTTTTCCCAAACAAGCTGGGCTGGGCAGGTTACATTGAAATCCACATCCAGTTCTGTTGAGTTGGTTGGTGAGTTTAAAGGTTACAGTAATGGGATTTATACGATCACATCTGACTTGGGTGAGTTAGAGGTCGACGCAAGAACTGTCACTTGTTCAGGGGATGCCTGCCCGGAGATTAAAAGTCTGACATCAGAGTTTATCATATCAGGTAATCAGCTTCTGATTAACCGGTTGTTACTTCCCCTACTTGAAAGCTACAGTTTCTCGTTGGATGCAAAGCTTGAAATAGACGCTGGGTCGGACACAAAATCAAACATAATGGTAACCAGCAGGGACGGGCAGAAATTTGCAAATATTTCGCTACAACCCAAAGCCGGCACTGAATTGCAAAGCAGTTTTGTTGTTAAAAGCGGTACAGCAGGTGTTTTATCCAAAGGGGCCGATATGGCAACGGTTATACCCCTTGCCGCTGATGCGTTAATCGCCATTAACTCTGATACAAACCCCGTGAAATCCATATCTCTGGATGCGCTACAAGGTGTTCTTGGCGGATCAATTACCAACTGGAAAGACCTTGGCGGGCCAGATGTAAGCATTAATGTTTACTTGCCTCAGGCAGATTCTGACCTGGCAAAAATCGCTAAAGCGATGGGCTATGACATTTCAAAAGTGACCGCAACTGAACGGTTTGAGGACCTGAGTACACTTTCTAAAGTCACCACAAATGATCCTTACGGCTTAGGGTTTACCAATTTTACCAATCGAGGCGCAGCCAGCACATTGCCGATATTAGGCAGTTGTGGGGCAAATCTTCGGCCAAGTAGCTTTAACATCTCAGCGGGCAGCTATCCGGCTACTTTCTACCACTATATTGAAACAGACACGGCCACATTGCCTATATTTGCAAGTGAGTTTTTAAATTACCTTGAAGGGGAACAGGCGAAATCTATGATCAACCACCAAGGCTACCCAAGCCTTGCCGTTTTTGAATCAAGTTTGGAAAATCAGGGCAACCGTATCGTACACGGATTGCTTAGCAACACCACATCAGTGCCAAGTTTAGATTTTCGCGCCATGTTAAAGGCACTGAAAACGGCACGCCAGCTTTCTACTGTTTTTCGGTTTAATACAGACGGGGTCACACTTGACCCACAATCCAAAGCTGGCTTTGATGCGTTAATATCTGGATTGTTCTTGGGTAATTTTGCGGACCAAAAAATAATCATTGCAGGATTTACTGGGGCCGCAGGAAGTAACAGTGACAATAAGCGCAAATCAAAGGCCCAAGCCGCCTTGGTCTCCGACCTTATAAAGGCCGCCGATAGCGATGGCTTACTGGCTGATTTACAAACTGAAGTGCTGGGATTTGGTGAGACGTCGCCTATTGCTTGTGAAGACACCGCTTATGGGATTGCCATAAATAACCGGGTCGAGATCTGGGTAAACGGTGCTTTTTAAATTAAAAGGCGCGCTTTAAAACTGACATTCCCGGTTGCCCCAATGATCACATGATCATGCACCGTAATAGATAGCGCATCGAGCGCAGAAACCACATCCAGAGTAACGGAGATATCCATAGCTGATGGCTCAGGGTCACCGCTTGGGTGATTGTGAACCAATATAACCGCAGTTGCATCAAGTTCCAGCGCACGTTTAGCTATTTGGCGCGGATATACCGGCACATGATTTACAATACCTGATTGTAAACATTCGTCCGCTATTAAAATATTTTTGCCATCCAAAAACAGAACCCGAAACTCTTCTGCAGCCAAATGTGCCATTCTTGATCTGCAATAGGCGATAAGTTGATCCCATGTTGTCAGTATATCTTTGCCAAGAACCTGCATTTGCGCCATTTTATGGGCTGCGGCCTGAACGATTTTCAGTTCATTTGTAACAGCCTGACCAACCCCGTGAGTTTTACGTAAATTGATATCAGATGCTGAGATAACACCATTAAAACTGCCAAATTGTTTTAGCAAAAGCTTACACAGGTCACACACATCACGATGCGGTACCGCACGGCAAATAATCAGCTCTAGCAATTCAAAATCAGCAACCGCCTGTTCGCCACCCTTTAAAAAACGCGCGCGCAATTGGATGCGGTGCCTGTTTAGCACTTGCTTAGGGTCGATGATTGCCGCTTGTGACAGGCTAAAGCCCAGCATCGCGGCCTCTGCAAATTCAGATTTTCTTAGATTCGGTGCCATAAAACCTATAGTTATCTGTATTGGTTAACTAAAGGTTTATGCGCCAGTGGTCTAATAAGTTGGGTGGAATGTGCCGTTTGGCGACAACGTGAAAATCTCATATCCATCTGCGGTAACGCCGATTGAATGCTCAAACTGTGCGGTCAGGGATTTATCTTTGGTCACGGCCGTCCAGTCATCCGCCAATATCTTGGTGTCAGGTTTTCCCAAATTGATCATCGGCTCAATAGTGAAAAACATGCCTTCTTCCAGTATATTGCCTGTGCCCCAGTTGCCATAGTGCAAAACATTGGGCGGTGCGTGAAATACGCGACCCAGCCCATGGCCGCAAAAATCACGTACAACTGAACAGCGTTGCGCTTCGGCATATCGCTGGATTGCCGCACCAATATCACCAAATGTATTACCGGGTTTAACCTGATCAATCCCCAGCATCAGTGCATCATGGGTCACTTGGATCAAACGATCAGCCTTACGTGACAGCTTACCTGCAACATACATGCGTGAATTATCCCCGAACCAGCCATCCAAAATACAGGTGACATCAATATTCAGAATATCGCCATCTTTCAGCTTTTTCTCAGACGGAATACCGTGACAAACAACATGGTTGATCGAGATGCAGCTGGATTTCGGATAGCCGCGATAGCCCAAAGTGGCAGGCACTGAATTATTGGCAATCATATAATCATGGCACAGTTGATCTAGATACTCCGTGGTGACACCCGGTTGCACATAAGGGCCGATCATATCCAGAATTTCAGCTGCCAAACGGCCAGCGCGACGCATGCCTTCAAAGTCTTCTTTTGAATGGATGGTTATACCGTCTGCATTTAACCGTGGTTTCTTTGTCGTTTTCAAAGCGGTGCTCCATATGCTCAGAATTTATTGTTAAATAGCCCTAATTCATGGCGCTGACCAGAGCAAGATTAACTGATCGGCTCTGCCAGCCAAACCCCATCAGTGGTAATATTTGTGCCGTAACACAAAACTTCTACCCCCATAGCTTTAGCTTGTGTCACAGCCTGCTGATAGACAGGGTCAATATCACTTGCGACCGCAAATCTATTAATGTCATTACGTTGCACCAAATACAGCAAAATCGCGCGATGCCCCTGTTCAACCATAAGCGTTAGCTCTGCCATATGTTTGGCACCGCGTTTGGTCACACTATCGGGAAATTCTGCCAAACCAGTGCTGCGCGAAAGCGTAACGCTTTTAACTTCCAGATAACAATCAGGTATGTTTTCACCCGTTAGTAAAAAATCGACCCGTGAACCTTCACCATATTTTACCTCTGGACGGATATGCACATAACCTAGTTTGGCGGCCAAGCCGTCTTGTAAAGCCTCTGCCGCGATCTTATTCGGCAAGCTTGTGTCCACACCAATCAATGTACCGTTTTCCAGCTCTGCCAGTTTCCATGAAAACTTCAGTTTGCGTTTAGGGTCATCGTTTGGTTCCAGCCAAACCCGCAGCCCTTCATGCTTCATTCCCAGCATGGAACCGGGGTTGGCAACATGGGCTGTGACATTGCGGCCATCGTTTAGCGTGACGTCAGCTAAAAAACGTTTATATCTACGGATAAGTGTTGCGGGTATAAGGGGCCTGTCGAATTTCATATTTGATACCTATGCCCCCCGCCAGATAAGGACAAGTCAGATGAGTAATCCAACAGCCGCCATGATCGTTATCGGGGATGAGATCCTGTCAGGGCGCACGCAAGACACAAATTCAAACTATCTGGCACAGCAGCTAACGATGTTGGGAATTAACCTTCAAGAGATCCGCGTAGTGTCTGATGATGAAAAACAGATTATGGGGGCCGTGAACCGGTTACGGATGAAATATACCAACGTTTTCACCAGCGGCGGCATTGGCCCAACCCATGACGATATTACCGCGGATTGTATTGCCAAGGCGTTTGGCGTTTCCATAGGGGTGCGCGATGATGCCAAAGCGGCTTTAGCCCGCAATTATAAAAATCCCGATATTGAATTGACCGAGACCCGCTTGCGCATGGCCCGCATTCCTGACGGGGCTGTTTTAATCGATAATCCTGTTTCCATGGCCCCCGGGTTCTCGATGGAAAATGTGCATGTCATGGCAGGTGTGCCAACAATCTTTAAAGCGATGCTTGCCGGGCTGTTACCAAAGCTGACAACGGGCCAGAAAATACTTTCTGAAACCATTAATGTAAAACGTAAAGAGGGCGATATAGCCAAGCTTCTGGGCGTGATTGCCAACGATAACCCAGATACCACAATCGGGTCTTACCCTTATTATGATAACGGAATATTCGGGTGTAATCTGGTGGTGCGTTCCGCTGATCCTGCACGCATTGCAAGCGTTATCCAAAAAATCAATGCCGCCTTTTCTGAAAAGTAACACGATGAAAAGGCCAAGCCAAATCGATCTGTATAATGCCGTTGATGCCACGTGGGCGCCTTTTGCTTTTCATAACCTTGATGGCTGGATGATCCGCGAAGGGGCGGGCGGCGGGCAAAGGGTTTCAGCAGCAACCGCACTGTCTAATACACAAAGCTTTCAGATTAACGCTGCGGGCACAAAGATGGTATCCCTTGACCAAACGCCTTTGTTTATGATCCGCAATACGGATACTGGGCTGGATGCTGAATTGCACGACTTGGGGTATGAGATCGTTGATCCCGTGGTTATTTTGGTGGCACCCACCACTGAACTGCTAAGCAACCCGCCCATAAAAATGCAAACAGTGCACGCCCTGAATAAGCCCGACGCCAATGCCAAAATTATCTGGGCAGCTGGCGGGATTGATCAGGGACGTTTGGATGTAATGACGCGGGTAAAAGGCCCAAAGGCTGTATTGGTTGCTGGCGAAATGGGCGTTGCTTTTGCCGCCGCCCACGGCAATGTTGCCATGGTACATGCGGTTGAGGTTGCTTCGCAGCATCGGCGCAAAGGCGTGGCAAATGCTATGATGTATAAAGCCTTTGAATGGGCCAAGGATGTGGGTTGTGAATGGGTTGCAGTATTAACGGTTCACGCGAATATCCCCGCACGAACCCTATATGAAAACCTGGGAATGACTGAGGCGGCGGCTTATCACTACCGCCGCAAAACTTAAGCTAAGGTCGTTTTACCAGACACCCATGCCCTTGCCTTTAAAGTGCTCTGCCAGGAAATCCAGAAAGGCACGCAATTTTGGCTGGGTATATTGCCCATGCGGATACATTGCATAAATATCCTGAGACTGTTCCGGCAAGTCTGTCAAAACTGATATCAAGCGACCGCTTTCAAGCGCATTTTGATGCAAGAAACACGGCAGGTACGCGATGCCTAGACCCGCTTCAGCCGCTTGCAATAAAGAATGCCCATCATTGG
>CAXMSA010000082.1:10762-11096 GCA_964195605.1 uncultured Amylibacter sp. | reverse complement strand
TCTAATCTGTCAAGGTGCAGTACCGTTGTTTTTCCTAGATTATTTTGCAACCGGCAAGCTGGATGTCGACAAAGCAACAGACGTGATCAACGGCATAGCCGAGGGTTGCCGTCAGGCCAACACTGCCCTTGTGGGTGGCGAAACCGCTGAAATGCCCGGCATGTATGAAGGCGAAGATTTCGATTTGGCGGGCTTTGCCGTAGGTGCGATGGAACGTGGTGGCATGCTGCCAAGAGACGTGGCCGAGGGCGATGTTTTACTGGGTCTGCCTTCTAGTGGTGTCCACTCAAACGGCCATTCTCTGGTACGCAAAATCGTTGAAATGGCAGGGCTT
>CAXMSA010000082.1:0-10752 GCA_964195605.1 uncultured Amylibacter sp. | reverse complement strand
TACGCCCTGCGGTGGTAGCATTGGAAACAGGCCATCTAAAGGCTTTAGCCCATATCACGGGCGGCGGTCTGACCGAAAACCTGCCCCGCGCCCTGCCCGACGGATTAGGTGCGGAAATTAATTTAGACACTTGGGAACGTCTACCGATTTTCAACTGGCTGATCACGCAAGCGGGTCTGGCCCAGGCCGAAGCCTTGAAAACATTCAACTGTGGTATTGGGATGATTGCGATTACATCGGCTGAAAACGTAGCAGAAATCGAAGCGGCATTCAGTTCCGAGCACATTGACGCGATCCGCATCGGCACAATCACCAAAGGCGAAGGCGTCGCATATACAGGCAGCTTATGAGCAAACGCGTTGCCATTTTGATTTCTGGTGGCGGCTCTAACATGGTGTCGCTGGTGGAGGCGATGGCAGGTGGTGGGTTTAATGCAGAACCCGTGCTGGTGCTGGCAAACTCTGCCGATTCTGGCGGTATTGCTAAAGCGAATGCAAAAGGCATTGCCACTGAGGTTGTCGATCACCGCCCGTTCAAAGGCGACCGCGCCGGGTTCGAGGCGGTGTTGCATGACACAATCGCCAAATACCAACCTGACATAATTTGCCTTGCAGGCTTCATGCGCGTCCTGACTGCAGGCTTTATTGACAAATGGGATGGCAAAATGCTGAACATCCACCCGTCTTTACTGCCTAAATACACTGGCCTGCACACGCACCAACGCGCATTGAATGCAGGCGATGACAAAGCAGGTTGTTCGGTGCATGTGGTCACGGCAAAATTGGATGACGGGCCACTTTTGGGCCAAGCAGAGGTTCCGGTTCTGCCTGACGACACCGCCGAAACACTGGCGGCACGGGTATTGATTGAAGAACACAAACTTTATCCCACCGCTTTACAGGCCTTTGTAAAGAATGGCGGATAAACCGTCCAGTATCCGCAACCTCGGCCCGGCGTCAGACATATTTTATGGCCGTGCGGGCATTGATACGGCAGATCATTTAAGTGATCTAGGGGCTGATGAAGCTTATTTCCAAGCCTTACAAGCTGGTGGCAAACCGCATTTTATCGGCTATTACGCGCTGGTGATGGGTTTGCAGGGGCGACCGTGGAATGACTGTCAGGGTATCGAGAAAAAAGACCTGCAAAAGCGGTTTGAGGGAATCAAGGCGCGGCTATCAGGTAAAGATAAAGGCCGCTCCGAATTTGAAGCGGCCTTGAATAAGTTAGGCGTGATTAAGAAAGCTTAGCCAAGCAACTCTTGGCTCTCTGTCAATTGGTTATACCGATTAACCTGCTGCCTGAGTTGGTTGCTTAACCAACCAACTCTAGACCACTAAAGAAGAAAGCAATCTCTTCTGCGGCTGTTTCCGGAGCATCTGAGCCGTGAACCGAGTTTTCACCCAGTGACAAAGCGAACTCTTTGCGGATAGTGCCTGCGTCTGCGTCTGCCGGGTTTGTGGCACCCATAATTTCGCGGTTGCGTAGGATAGCGTTTTCGCCTTCCAGAACCTGTACAACGATTGGTTCTGAAATCATGAACTCACATAATTCGCCAAAGAACGGGCGTTCTGCGTGCACACCGTAAAATGTTTGCGCTTGTGATAGTGTCAACTGGATGCGTTTTTGTGCAACAACGCGCAAACCGCCCTCTTCCAGCTTGGCAACAATCGCACCGACAAGGTTGCGTTTTGTTGCATCGGGTTTCACAATTGAGAATGTACGTTCCAGAGCCATGTCTGATTTCCTTTATAGGGTTGAATTTCAGGGCCGCAGTAACATATGGAATTCAACTTGAAAAGCCTAGAACGTTTCATGCTTGTTTGATCTTCAAGCAAATATGAAACGCTGCACTATCGATAGAACACCAATAGCGTTTCTGATTAGAAAAACAATAAATGAAGGCAAAAACGCTATGTGTTGACACTAAGCCCACACTATAGCAAAGCAGCCCCATGATACGTATTGATGACATTTCTTATTCCATTCAGGGCCGCCAGTTACTGGCAGGCGCATCTGCAACCATTCCCACAGGCCACAAGGTTGGTATTGTCGGGCGCAACGGCACCGGTAAAACCACGCTGTTTCACCTAATCACCGGCAAACTGCTGCTGGATGGCGGGAAAGTGACCACTTCCAAGGGGCTGCGCATTGGCGGGGTCAGTCAGGAAGTGCCGTCCAATGAGGTAAGCTTGCTGGACACTGTTCTGGCCGCCGACCTTGAGCGTGCCGCCTTGCTACTAGAGGCGGAAACAGCAACTGATGCAGACCGCATCGGTGAAATATACGAACGTTTAACCGCCATTGACGCCTATTCAGGCGAGGCCCGCGCTGCAAGTATCCTTAACGGACTTGGTTTTGACCGCGAAGCGCAATTGCGTGCCTGTTCCGAGTTTTCGGGCGGCTGGCGTATGCGCGTGGCTCTGGCTGGTGTTTTATTTGCCCAACCAGAAATCCTGATGCTCGATGAACCAACCAACTATTTGGACCTAGAAGGCACAATCTGGCTGGAAAACTATCTGGCGAAATACCCCCACACGATCTTGATTATTTCCCATGACCGCACATTGCTGAACAAGTCGGTAAATTCAATTCTGCATCTCTACGATCAAAAACTGACGTTTTATCAGGGCAATTACGACACGTTTGATAATGTGCGCCGTGCCAAACTGGCCGAGCAAGCCTCGATGGCGAAAAAACAAGATGCCGCACGTGACCATTTGCAGGCGTTTGTTGATCGTTTCCGCGCCAAGGCCTCGAAAGCGAAACAGGCGCAATCGCGGCTGAAAATGCTGGAACGGATGCAGCCGATTGCATCTTCGGTTGAAAATGCCGTAGCTGCATTCAATTTCCCCGAACCAACAGAATTATCACCACCGATCCTGCGCCTTGACGGAGTTGATGTCGGCTATGACGGCACAGCAATTCTGCGCAATCTGAACCTGCGTATAGACCAGACCGATCGCATCGCCCTTCTGGGTGCTAATGGCCAAGGTAAATCAACGCTTTCCAAACTGTTAGCCGACAAACTTCAACCAATGGACGGCAAGCTTATTCGCTCTTCAAAGTTGAAAATTGGCTACTTTGCCCAACACCAGGTGGATGAGTTGTATCTGGATGAAACCCCGTTGCAGCATATCCAGCGCGAACGCCCGCAGGAAGGTCAAGCGCGTCTGCGCGGCCGCCTTGCGGCAGGTGGTGTTGGCAAGGAACAGGTTGATACTTTGGTGGGCAAACTCTCTGGTGGGCAAAAGGCGCGGTTATCGCTGCTTTTGGCCACGCTGGACGCGCCGCATCTGGTAATCCTCGATGAGCCGACCAACCACCTTGATATCGAAAGCCGCGAAGCCCTTTCAATGGCATTGGCAGGTTATCAAGGTGCGGTTATTTTGGTCAGCCACGACCCGCATTTGATCAATTCCATCGCCGATCAGCTGTGGCTGGTCAAAGGCGGCACGGTTGTGCCTTATAATGAAGATATGGAATCTTATAAAACCATGTTGCTGCAAGAACGTGGTGGTGGTGGGGCTGCCAGTGAGGCCAAGAAAAAAGCCAAGGGGCAAAAGCAAAAACGCCTGTCGAACTCTGAACGTCGCAAACTGACCCAGCCACTTCAAGAAGAGGTTACAAAATGCGAAGAACGCATCGAGAAGCTGGAAGGGATGAAAGTAACAATTTCCGAACGCATGGCCAACCCTGCCTTTTATGCCCCGCAAAACACTGTTAAAGTCGAAGAATTGACCAAAAAGCACGGTGAAATACTACAGGCAATGCAAAAAGCTGAAACCCTGTGGGAAAATGCCAGTGAAGCATTAGAGACGGCAAGACGGCGATGATGGATTTTTATATAACAGCTTTTGTCACCCTGTTTTTGGTGATCGACCCCATCGGGTTGTTGCCGATGTTCATATCTTTGACCCACGGGCGCGGTTCTGCGCGGCTCGGCATTGCCTTACGTGCTTGTCTGACCGGGGTGGCTATACTGGCACTTTTCGGATTAGTCGGTGCAAAACTACTGAATTTCATTGGCATCGGCATGCCTGCATTTCGCATATCTGGTGGTTTATTGTTGTTCCTGATCGCGGTGGAGATGCTGTTTAACAAACGCAGCCAACGGCGCACGGAACAAAAAGAAGATGTAAACCCTGACGACCCATCAGTGTTTCCGCTGGCAACGCCATTAATTGCAGGCCCCGGTGCAATGGCCTCGATGATCCTTTTGGCCAGTAATATGCAAGACGATGCAACCACGATCTTGATTGTTATGGCCGCGATGGTCAGCGTCATTACATTGGTGTTTTTGGTGTTTTTAACAGGCGGTACGGCTGAGCGTTTGATCGGCAAGGTCGGCATCAATGTCATCACCCGCTTGATGGGCATGCTACTGGCTGCACTTTCGGTACAATTCGTCGTTGACGGACTGAAAGGGCTGGGCGTCATCGGATGAGCGGGAACGATAAGGCCTATCTATTTTATCTGATCATTCTGCTTGTCGGTGTTGGCGGCGGTTTTTTTTATTCGCGGCGTGCAAGCTTTGGGAAAACACTGCAACAAGCTTTGATTTGGGTATTGATATTTGTTGGTGTAATCATCGCATACGGATTTCAAGACGTGCTGAAAGCGCAGATTTTTCCATCATCTGTGGTACAAAATGGAACCGGTAGTGTGATGTTATCGCGGGCAAATGACGGGCATTTTTATGCGACTTTAGAAATTAACGGGCATGATATAGAGTTTGTGATTGATACCGGTGCCAGTACCATTGTCCTAACTAGGACAGATGCACAACGTATTGGTATTAATACAGATAACTTGAATTATTTAGGGCAAGCTGAAACCGCAAACGGCACGGTTAGCACGGCCTTTGTTAAGCTTGGTATCGTGCGTATGGGCGATATTACAGATTATGATTTACCCGCTTCGGTAAATGGCGGTGAGATGTTTGGCTCACTTTTGGGGATGGATTACCTGAACCTGTTTTCCGAATTCAAGATCAATGGAAAAACCCTGACCTTGACACGTTAAACCCTAATTCTTTTCCGCCTTCATTTCCCAACGCCCTGATGCCTGCGACCAGTATTTCGCATTTACGCCTGCATCAGTCAAAGCTTTCCAGTCAGCACGTGCAGCTTGGACTTCGGCCTCATCATTACCGTTAAAAACAAGACTGACGCGTTCATATTGCACGACCTCATTCGGATCGGTTTTCGCCCCGTGCACCAACATCAGGGCTTTTGCACCATTGTTGTTTTGTGCCGTCGTAGTCAACAAAACCGGTTGATCCGCATCATGGACCCCACCACTGACCCCATGGGGCAAAAACTGCGGGCTGTTGCCGCCCCATAATTGCGCATCAAGCCGCGCAACTGCGTTTTCTTCGCCCGAGCGCAGTTGCACCCGCCAATTATTTTGTAACGTGCGTTCTAGTAATTGTGACAGGGTTTGCCCCAAGGATGAACTGGTCAGGTGATAAAAGAAGACTTCAGGCATTATTCCACTTCAAAATGATCTGCGATCAGACGATCCAGTGCCCGCACCCCCCAGCCTGTGGCACCTTTGGGGGCCATGGATGTTTCAGATTTAACCAATGCGACACCTGCAATATCCAGATGTATCCACGGCATATCTTCTTTGATAAAGCGTTGCAGAAATTGTGCGGCGGTTACCGCACCCGCGGCACGACCGCCGGTGTTTTTAATGTCAGCAATATGGCTGTCGATCAGTTTATCGTAAGCTTTGCCAAGTGGCATCCGCCACACACCTTCATCTTCTATATGCGCGGATCTCATAAATATGCGGGCCAATGCATCATCATTGGAAAATACGCCTGCATTTTCATGGCCCAGACCAATGATAATAGCCCCTGTCAGAGTTGCAAGATTGATCACGCCTGTGGGTTTGTAGGTTTCTTGTGCATACCAAAGCACATCTGCCAGAACCAAACGACCTTCTGCATCTGTGTTGATCACTTCAATGGTGTCGCCCTTCATAGACGTAACCACATCGCCCGGGCGTTGCGCATTGCCATCGGGCATATTTTCAACAATGCCCACAAGACCCACAACATTGGCTTTTGCTTTGCGCAAAGCCAGAGTTTTCATCACCCCAGAAACCACACCTGCCCCGCCCATATCCATGGTCATTTCTTCCATGCCGGCGGCTGGTTTGATCGAAATACCGCCGGTATCAAAAACCACACCTTTACCTACCAAGGCAAAAGGTTGCTCATCGCCACCGCCCTGCCATTCCATAATCACCATCTTGGAGGGGCTGCGTGACCCGTGGCCAACCCCCAAAAGGGCATGCATGCCCAGCTTTTCCATGTCTTCTTCTTCTAACGTGGTGATTTTCAGACCCAGAGATTTCAGGGCCTGCAAACGACTGGCAAATTCTGTTGTGGTCAAAATATTCGCAGGTTCGCTGACCAGATCACGGGTGAAAAACACACCTTCGGCTACCGCAGCTTTAGGGGCGTAAACTTGTGCCACATCAGTGGCTAGATTAACCATCATGGTAATCGCACCCTGTTTTGGTGCCGTGCTGGTTTTGTGATCATGAAAACTATATTGCCTCAAAACACATGCAAAAGCGATTTCAGATGCGTGTTTACCCGCCCCCGCAATGATCAGCAAATCGGCCCCACCCGCAGCTTTGGCCAGGTTAGCACCCGCAAGACGCGCATTATCCACCGTTGCACGTTTCGGCATTTTAATCACCAGAACCTCAGTCGCTTTCATGCCCAAAGGCATCGGCATCGCAAGGCATCCAGCATTAGGCATGTCTTCAAATACCTGACTTTGTGCCAGACGTATCAAATTGCGTTTCATCAACTTATTTACGCGCCGTGCACCTAATCCAATTTGGCCTTTAGGCGAAATAAATATCGCTACTTTACCTTCAAATTCTGCGATTGCATCCAGATCAGTTTCAATAAATCTGGGTGTAACAGGGGTGTTCATGATGTGGCTCCTAGCGGTAGATATTTGTTCTTAGCACAAGACCTAGCGTGATTCAGCCAATTTGGCCACAAGGGACTGTTGTTTCGTTTGAAATTCCTATAATAAAACCGTATTCTGTTTGTTTGTTTGGGGGACATTGCTGCGTGAGACTTGTTGATCGGTATATCGTGCGACAGCTTGTTGGCCCGTTCATATTCTTTTTGTGCATATTTGGTGGTATTCTTTGGCTTAATCAAGCTCTTAAAATCGTTGATGTGGTCGTGGAAAACGGCCAGCCTGGTATGGTTTTTGTTGAGCTTAGCCTTTATCTTTTACCCCGTGTTATCGAAGGTGTTATTCCTGTGGCCGTCTTTGCGGCAGCCCTTTTTTTGACAAACCGATTATACGCAGAATCAGAATATGCGGCACTAATGGCCGCAGGGCAATCACCCCTGCAATTTGCCCGCCCATTCTTAATTTTCGGGGTTATCAGCTTTATCATAGTCTCAGCATTGGCGCATTTCATCACCCCGATAAGCAATGATGCTTTTTATCAGCGCCAGCATGAAATCCGGCAGGAATACCTGTCGCAACTGATTAAAGTCGGTGAGTTTATCAACCCGAAAAAAGGCGTTACATTCTACTTTGGCAGCTTGGGCGATGATGGTTTGTTAATAGATATTTTAATCAAGGAAACCACAAGCAACGGGCTGCAAGTCATACACACAGCCCCCACAGGACGGCTTGTTGATAAACCAGAGAATGCCAAGCTGGTATTGATTGACGGCACTTTGCAACAATTTGATAAGGCATCACGGTTATTGAACGTGATCCAATTTGACAGTTTTTCTTATGACCTTTCACAATTTTCTAAAAATCTGGGGCCGCGTACCGTTGGGGTAAATGCCACCATCACCCCCAAACTCCCTTGGTTTATTGCAGGGGCGCCGCGTGCAGATCAACCCTATGCGATTGAGGCGCAATCGCGCCTGGTCAAATCGCTATTTTCACTTTTAATGCCTTTAATGGGGGCCGCCGTTCTCTTTTCCGGAAGTTTCAGCCGTTCGGGGTTTTACTATCGTATAATCTTTGCCATCGCACTGTTGCTTGGGTTGAATACTTTGCGCGGCTCGGCGGAGAGTTTTGTTGTAAAATCACCATCACTGTCTTTTGTATTATATACGCCAGCAATTCTGTCTTTGGCGATAATTATGCTGCTTGTTTTGATCAGCGTTAAAGGCTGGAACAGTCAGGTTATAACAAGACAATTAATGAAAAGGCAGGTGACAGCATGACGTTGTATTGGTATTTCACCCGCAAATTCATCTCGTCCTTTATACGGGTATTTCTAATTATCGGTCTGCTGATTTTCTTTGTCGACACCATGGAAAATATCAAAGGCTTATCGCCAGTGGGTATTACATTGCCCAAAGCCATTGCTTTGGCATCCACCCGGGCGCCCTCTTTCATCCGTGAGGCAATGCCCCTGATTATTATGCTTGCCAGCCTGACATTTTGTGTAAATTTAGCGCGCTCAAATGAGTTCATAGTATCACGTGCTGCAGGCGTATCCGCGCTTAAGGGCTTGGGCTTTCCTATTTTAACGGCATTTTTAATTGGCCTAGTTTCAATCTTATTCCTGAATCCGATGGTTGCAACATTTTCAACCCATTACGGCAGTCTTAAAAATAAATATCTTGGGCATCCAGAAAAAACTGTCTTCGTGAATGAAGACGGGTTTTGGTTGCGCCAGAAAACCAAAAACGGTTATATCGTTATTACCGCAAGTCAGGCCGCGCAAAACGGAAACAGCCTGCGTGATGTCACAATGATCACATTCGATGCGAACAACAAAGCGGTTAGCCGAATATCGGCCTCAACAGCCATGTTGTCGACTGATGAATGGATATTAATACGTACAAAACAGTGGGATTTATCGTCACCCAAGGGCAATCCAGAAGCAAGTTCTATGCAAACATCCATCATACGGGTTCCCACAACAATCACCAGCGAACAGATACTTGAAGGTTATCCTAAACCCGAAACAGTGGTAATTTGGGATTTACCCAAATTCATTACCGCGATGGAAAATGCAGGATTTTCATCACGACAGCACCGGGTCCATTTACAGATAGAATTGGCCCGCCCGCTTCTGTTCGCAGCGATGATAATTATCGGGGCTGTCTTCACTTTGCAAAACGCCCGATTGGGAAATTTAGGAATTTCCGTATTAATGGCCCTCTTATGTGGCTTTTCACTACATTTTCTGCAAAACCTTGCTAGAACTCTTGGAGAGGCGGGAGAGATTCCTATATTTTTTGCTGCATGGGCCCCCCCTCTTGCGGCGCTGCTGACGGCTTTAACTTTATTTTTGCACTTAGAGGATGGATAAGACGCAATGATCTTGAAAAAATTATCAAGCATATTGCTGGCAGGAATATGTCTATTATCCAGCCTGACCATTACCGCGGCACAGCCCATTGCCCCTACACAATCAAAAAACCCAGTGGGCCTGTTGGCGGATGCGGTTGATTATAACGGTGTGTCAAAGGTTCTGACTGCAAAAGGCAATGTGCGCATCGTTTCAAACGGGCAAATCCTTACAACTGATACTGTTGTGTATAATCAGGCCAAGGGAACATTGAACATTCCCAACGGTTTCACCATCACCAATACAGACGGTAGCATCATAACCGGCACTAATGCGGACATGTCCTCTGATCTATCAAGAAATGTGATCAAGGGTGCCCATCTACTGATTGCGAACCAATTCCAATTGGCAGCCGATCAGGCGCAGTATAAAGATAACCGTTTTAAAGTGCTTGACCGTGTTGTGGCCAGTACATGTTACATCGGCAAACCACATTCACCTGATAGCACAACTGACACTGGCCAGTGCAAAATAAACCCGATACCATTTTGGCAGATAAGATCTAAACGTGTTATTCATGATGAGTTGGAAAAACAGCTGTATTTTGAAAATGCACGCTTGGAATTTTTAGGCGTTCCGATCTTCTATTCGCCTTTGCTGCGCCTGCCCGACCCCACAGTGGACCGTGCCACAGGTTTTCTGGTACCTACATTTTTTACATCTGATTTATTGAAGTTCGGTATAAAAATACCTTACTTCGTCGCCATTGATGATCATTCAGATGCAACGGTTACAGCATTTGCTTCAACCACTGGAAGCTTTGTCGTTGAAGGCGAATACCGACGTAAAACCAAACGCGGCAGTTACCAATTTAACGGCTCTCTTTTACTTGTCGACAACATAGAAAATACACCGTTTCGATCATTGCTACAAGGCAGCGGGCGGTTTGCCCTCTCCAGTGATTACGACTGGGGTTTTGATATTGATGTGGTCTCGGATAAGACCTTTCGGGCGCAGTACGGTTATGAAGACGATGATGAAATTTCCGCACAAGACAGGCTTTTGTCAGAGGTTTATCTTGAACGGAACCGCACAAACAACTTCTTCAGGGTCAGCTCTTCCATTTTTCAAAGCCTGCGTACCAATGAAATTGATAATGAAATTCCACTGGTTTTTCCTGATGTCTATTTTCGTAACATTAGTGATGACCCGTTACTGGGTGGCAAGCTGGGTTTTACTGTTCATTCAACAACTCTGCTGCGCGAAGCCGGCAGCCAGTTTTCGCGCGTTGGACTAAGTGCCGACTGGCAACGCGAATGGCAATTAAAGAGCGGTATTTTAATAGGGGCACGCACGCAGGTTGACGCAGAACTTTACAAACTCAGCAGTAGTTACACAGGGTTTGCCGCATCTTCTGCGAACCGCATTGCCCCCACTATATCA
>CAXMSA010000081.1:0-11159 GCA_964195605.1 uncultured Amylibacter sp. | reverse complement strand
TTTCGCATCATATCAATGGAGGACTACAAGGTCATCTGAGAACAGAAAACTCAGGTCAATTCAAGCGCGGGAGTATATACACTTTCTTTGGGGGAAAGTTCATGTCCACTGCCATTGGACGCGCTGCGTCTGCAACAACCGATACTTATTACCGTTTACTGGAAGCTTTTTACAGTATGATGGAAAAAACCGTTGATTTGTTTTTAAGAACAAATCGCGAATAACATCGCTAAGCAGTTTTTACGGCTATTTTCTCTTTCCATTCCCTGTTTTCACGGGTAAGAGGCGCATTCATGCGGCACTGCACCCTTGGAGGAGGCCGCTTTTGTACTTTTTAGGAGAATTCAAATGGCTGGAAAAATACCAGATTTCAACGCCACTACACGCGCGGGGACAGGCAAGGGGGCCGCTCGCCAAGCTCGTCGTGATGGGCTTGTACCAGGTGTGGTTTACGGTGGGGAAAAAGACCCGCAAGCGATCAACGTCGAGTTCAAGGTGCTTTTCAAAGCCCTGAAAGCAGGCCGTTTCATGTCAACACTTTTCAACTTGAAAGTTGAAGGTCAGGACGACGTACGTGTGATTTGCCGTGGCATTCAACGCGATGTGGTCAAAGATCTACCGCGCCACATCGACTTATTGCGTCTGCACCGCAATACACGGATCAACCTGTTTATTCCTGTTGAATTCATCAACGAAGAAACATCTGTTGGCTTGAAACGTGGCGGTACGGTGACAACAGTTCGTAACGAAGTTGAACTGAAAGTAACCGCCGACAACATTCCGGAAAGCCTCGTTGTTGATCTGGCCGATCTGGATATTGGCGATATTGTTCATATTTCCGATATTGAGCTACCAAAGGGTTCGCGCCCGATGATCACCGACCGTGATTTCGTGATTGCCAATATTACCGAGCCATCCAGCCTGAAATCTGCAGACGATGACGAAGATGAAGATGAAGCAGTAACAGAAGATGCAGAAGCAACAGAAGGCGGCGAAGAAGAAGCTGCTGAAGAATAGCTTCAACGCACTATACCGAATGAAAAGAACGCCCGCGCTTATGCTGCGGGCGTTTTTATTTAACCAGACATATAACCGCACCGTTTGATCCATGTGGCAAATATGAAAACCCATTTCCTGACAGCTCATCAAACAGTGTTTTTATCGCATCTTGGCCATAAAGGTTCGGATGCAATTCCAACAATATCAACCGCACTGAATCTGGAAGACGTGACTTAAAAAGTTCGATTTCCAATCCTTCAATATCGCAAACTATAACTGTTGGCATAAAATCCAGAACTACATTCTGAAAATCAAATGCGGGCACATCTATTCTTTGGGTATTAGGGGCATTATTTTCCAATAAAGACCCTGCCCAAAAGCCTTTAGATTTAAAAAAGTTGATTGTTTCAGTGGTTTTTTTTGCAACGATAGCCCCATGAAGCAGTTTTGCGCCAAAGATCAAATTGGCAGCAAGGTTTTCCGTAATATCATCTAGCAAATCCGCATTTGCTTCCACAATCATTAGGTTTTCACCCCCAACAATGCGCCCTGCAACAACCCCTGTGCAGCCAATGCCACCACCCAGATCAAGAACCCTGTCCCCCGGCCTTAGGCTCTTTTTTATCGCCGCGCGTTCAGGCCGCTCGAACCGTCCGGTATTCAGAGATTTGATAATTGCGGGGGTCAGATGGCTCGTACTTACAGACAATTCCATATCATCCAGAATAAAGCTTTGTTTCATTTGCAATTCGACCCTTCAAGATCGTTGATTATAAACTCGCTACCCAATAGATAAGGTACATCAACACTAAAGTAAGAGCATATAAATTGAAACTATTTGTTGGCCTTGGTAACCCTGGTGCGAAATACGCGATGAACCGCCATAATATCGGTTTCATGGCGCTGGATGAGATCGCCGCCAACCACGGGTTTGCACATTGGCGCAAAAAGTTTCAGGGGCAGGTATCCGAAGGCAATCTGGGCGGCGAAAAGGTGGTTTTGCTGAAACCCGAGACTTTCATGAACCTCAGCGGCCAATCCGTGGGGGAAGCATTGCGATTTTACAAGCTCTCTGTGGGTGACGTAACGGTATTTCACGATGAACTGGATCTGGCCCCAGGAAAATGCCGGGTCAAGCAAGGCGGCGGGCACGCCGGCCATAACGGCTTGCGCTCAATCCACCAACATCTGTCACCAGATTATCAACGTGTGCGTTTGGGCATCGGTCATCCTGGGCGCAAAGAGCTAGTATCGGGCTATGTTTTACATGATTTCCCGAAAGCTGATCTGAACTGGCTGGATGATTTGTTGCGCGGCATTGGTGACGGTGCTGCACATTTGGCTGCGGGACAAGCCGACAAGTTTATGTCTGCGGTGGCTTTACGCACGGTGCCAGAGCGTAAAAATAAACCGGCACAGCAAAACAAAAAGCTGTGAAACCCGTGGAACCAGCACCAATTGATACCCGCAGTACTTTGCAAAAACTGGCCGATAAATTCAAATGAATGTACGTGAAAGTTTTGTCGAACAGGCGCAGGGTTGTGAAAATATGGGCTCGCCCTTTACCGCCAAATTACTGCGGTTGCTGGCAGAAAACCTATCCGATGACAGCCCCGTCGGCCATAAGATCCTAAACTGGCCGCGTGATCCAAGCTACCGCACCGATGCTGTCGGGTTACGCCTAGCAGGCGCGTTGTATGCCTTGGTTTTGCAAGGTGCCAGCCCTGCCCTTACACAGACATACCCGCCCCAAAAAGCTTCGCAAAAACAGATTTGGACGGCGGTTGAGGCCGCCTTTCAATCCCATGAGGCGCATTTTCTAAGCTGGCTTGACCTGCCACCGCAAACCAACGAGGTGCGCCGCTCTGCCGTCCTGATCCCTGGCTGCTTAAGCTTACAGGATCATTTCGGCTTGCCTTTGGTGCTTTCCGAATTGGGTGCCAGTGCTGGGTTGAACCTGAACTGGGATCAGTTTCGCCTGACATTAAACGGTGTTGAATTTGGTGATATGGCATCACAGGTGCATCTGACACCAAATTGGTCAGGCCCATTGCCGCCACAAATTACCCCGCATGTGATCGACAAAGCAGGCTGTGATCTAAACCCGCTTGACCCAAACCGTGATGCCCTGCGGTTACACTCATATATTTGGCCGGATCAGATAAAACGCGTGGCCCGCACCAAAGCCGCGATTGCGATCGCACAAGAAAACCCATCGCCTATAACCTGCGCGGATGCCAAAGACTGGTTGCAACAACGCTTGTCAAAACACTATCCGGGTGCAGTGCATGTGATCTACCACACCATTGCGTGGCAATATTTCCCAACCGATGTGCAAAAATCCTGCGAAAGCCTGATCCGTGCAGCGGGCGCTTCGGCCAGCCCTGACGCACCTATCGCATGGTTAAGCATGGAGGCAGATGACACACCGGACGGGGCCGCTTTACAGGTAACATACTGGCCAGGTGGTGAAACCCAGACCATTGGTCGCGTAGATTTTCATGGCCGCTGGGTTAAGTGGTTTGGTCTTAAATCATAATTTAGAACGATTCTAGATTACTTGACTTCCCCTGCCAAGACGCGCATATTTATCACAACTTACAAGGATAAAAATAAATGTTTATTCAAACAGAATCCACGCCAAACCCTGCAACACTGAAATTTCTACCGGGGCAGGCTGTTATGCAAACTGGTACCGCTGATTTTCCAACCTTTGAAGCGGCAAGCAATTCACCTTTGGCATTGCGTGTCTTCGCGGTTGCGGGTGTGACAGCCCTATTCTTTGGCCCTGATTTCATCACAGTAACCAAAGAAGATCAAATCGACTGGAACCATATAAAACCTGCTATTTTAGGCGCGATCATGGAGCATTTCCAATCTGGTGAACAAGTGATGCAAGGCGAAGGTCTAGCCGCGGCGGGACATGCCGAACATAGCGGTGAAGATGCAGAAATCGTAAACCAGATAAAAGAGTTGCTGGACACACGTGTACGCCCTGCGGTGGCACAAGATGGTGGTGACATCACCTTCCACGGCTTTGATCGCGGTGTGGTTTACCTGCATATGCAAGGTGCCTGCGCAGGCTGCCCATCATCCACAATCACGTTGAAAATGGGTATCGAAAACCTGCTGCGCCATTACATCCCTGAAGTGACCGAGGTGCGCCCTGTTGCCGCCTAAACCACTGATACTATCATTTGACACATCGGCTGCGCATTGCGCAGCCGATTTGTTGTTGGGTGATGTGGTTCTTGGCGAGCGGTTGGAAGTGATGCACAAAGGCCAAGCGGAACGGTTGTTCCCATTATTCGAAGAACTTCTGGCAGAAAATAACAAACAATGGTCAGATATCGATGCGATCGGGGTTTGCACTGGCCCTGGCAACTTTACCGGTGTGCGCATTGCAGTGTCCTCGGCACGTGGACTGGCTTTATCGCTGGGTATTCCCGCAGTAGGCATATCGAAACTAGAAGCCATGGCATATGGCACCAAAGGACCTACCAGATCCATTCTGGATGCACGACGTGACCGGGTCTATACGCAAGCTTTCGACAATGGCCTGGCCTTGGGTGCGCCGCAGATGTTGGCTTTATCGGATATTTATGACCAATTGGAAGATAATACAGTTTTGCGCGTGATTGGGGATGAGGCACTGGATATTGCAGATGCGCAATCGGTTGAGGGGCTTGTTACAGCGGTGGCTCAGCTTGCGGGGCAACGTTATACCTGTGATCATCCACGGCCTGCGCCACTTTATTTACGCGCAGCTGACGCCGCCCCACCCAGTGATCCGCCCGTGGTAATTTTACCGTGACAGCTGAGCAGATGGCCGCGATACATGCGTTATGTTTCAAACAGCCGCGGCCTTGGTCGGCGCAAGAGTTTTCAGAGCTGTTAGAAAGTGACGCGGTTTTTTTATGCGCGGCCACACAGGGGTTTGCCTTGGGGCGTATTGCGGGGCCTGAGGTGGAGTTATTGACGCTTGCGG
This sequence comes from uncultured Amylibacter sp., assembly GCA_964195605.1. Lineage (GTDB taxonomy): Bacteria > Pseudomonadota > Alphaproteobacteria > Rhodobacterales > Rhodobacteraceae > Amylibacter. The sequence continues at coordinate 6,172 of CAXMSA010000081.1, read as the reverse complement.
TGGCCCCCAAATATCGCCGCCAAGGCATTGCGCAAAAGCTGATGGATAATTTTTTAGGGCAAGCCAAAGCTAAAGGCGCGCGTGATATTTTTCTGGAAGTGGCTGAAAACAATGTCGGTGCAATTGCACTTTATCAACTATTTAACTTCTCTCATGCGGGTTTTCGCAAAAATTATTATGCAAACCCTACAGGTACACGTATCTCTGCCCTAGTGATGAACCGGCAGATTTAACGCTGTTTTTGGCTTACGATTGATTATGCCGTGGCTATATAAATGCCGCGAATGCCAACAAATGCCCTGCGTTATATTTATTTATAATCAAACGAATATAACGCTTCAACCACGCCCGACGAACGGCATTTTATTGGCCATGATCGTCATCGACAAAATATTGGTATCCAAGGGAAGGTTTGCCATGTTGAAAACCGCGTTTGCGGCATCGCAGACATTCATCGTTTCCACTGGGCCGTCTGCATTTTTGATCAGATTTTCCACCAATTCAGTGCGCGCATTGCCGATATCAATCTGGCCACAGCAAATGTTCAGATCGCGCCCATCAAGGGAAATGGATTTGGTCAGACCGGTAATGGCATGTTTGGTCGCTGTATAGGCGGCGGAATTTATCCGCGGGGTAACCGCAGAAATCGAGCCGTTATTGATAATCCTCCCGCCTTTATCCGTCATATACCGAAAAGCTTCACGGGCGCACAGGAACATGCCGGTCAGGTTTACGTCAACCGATGCTTGCCAGCTTTCCAGCGTCAGCGCGTCAAAACGGCCCGACACGGGGAAAATGCCCGCGTTATTGAAAAGCGCATCAATTTGATCGAAATGATCCGTGGCTTGCTTGAAGGCGGCAATCACTGAATTTTCATCCGTAACGTCACAGGCAATGGCATGCGCATTTTCGTGACCTTCAGCCAAAGCCTGTAGTTTATCCAAACGCCGTGCAAGCAAAGCAACATTCCAGCCCTTTGCCAGAAACTTCTCAGCTGTGGCAGCCCCGATACCGCTGCTGGCCCCTGTAATTAAAATTGTTTTGCGCATCGCACCCCCATATTTCTTGCTATAGGCAATATTTACATGTCAGAGTTTAATTTAGACATGCAACACGAGGCCTTACAATGACCAATACTGATAAATCGTATTTTCAACCCGTATCCGGCATGGAACTGCCGCGCTTTGCCGGCATTCCAACCTTTATGCGCCTGCCTATAGTTGATTTGGACGATCCCAAGATTGCGGATGTTGATATCGGCCTGATCGGGGTGCCATGGGATGCGGGTACCACCAACCGGCCCGGGCCGCGCCACGGGCCGCGGCAGTTGCGCGATTATTCCACCATGATCCGGTCCACCAATGCAGCCTCTGGCATAAAGCCGTTTGAACTGAAAAATTGTGCTGATTTGGGTGACGTTGGTGGCAACCCTGCGGATCTGCAAGACGCAATGAACAAGATCACCGCTTATTATACGCAAGTGAAAGCCAAGGGAATTGTGCCGATGACGGCGGGAGGTGATCATCTGACCTCGTTGCCGATCTTGCGGGCCATGGCCAGTGACGGGCCTTTGGGCATGATCCATTTCGACGCCCACACTGACCTGTTCAAGGATTATTTTGGCGGCTTTCAATACACCCACGGCACCCCGTTTCGCCGCGCCATAGAAGAAGGCCTGCTTGACCCCAAACGGGTGATCCAGATTGGTATACGCGGTACCTCTTATGGCGGCGAAGATATTGAATTTGGCCGCGCTAACGGTGTCACCATTATTGAAATAGAAGAGTTTTTTGAACGTGGCGTTAAGGATGTGATGGCCCAAGCCCGCACAGTTGTCGGCGATCAACCAACCTATTGCAGCTTCGACATCGATTTTGTCGATCCGGCTTACGCGCCGGGGACTGGCACCCCAGAAATTGGCGGGCCAACCAGTTTTCAGGCGCAGCAGGTCATTCGCGAGATGGCAGGCGTCAATCTGATCGGGGCTGATCTGGTTGAGGTCTCCCCACCCTTTGACCCATCGGGCGGCACTGCGTGGCTGGGGGTTTCACTGATGTTTGAGATTTTATGTATTCTGGCGACAGCGCATGAAAAGCGGCGCAATAATTAACGGCGCTGCTATCTTGTTGTATAACACACAATCGCCTATCATTCCAAAAACGCGCGCCGAAAAAGACGTGGAACATATATAATTAGGGAAATTATCGAATGGAGCCAATTAGCCTGACAATTGAAATGATGGTTGTGCTGGGCTTACTGGCCTTTACGATTTTCCTATTTGTGTCAGAAATCATCCGCGTCGATCTGGCTGGGCTGCTGGTGATGGTCACCCTTGGCGGGTTAAGTTACCTGCCGGGCTTGGGCGATCTGGCCGATGTCACTCACCTGTTTGATGGGTTTGCATCAAATGCGGTGATCTCGATCATTGCGGTGATGATTATCGGGGCCGGATTGGATAAAACCGGACTGATGAACAAAGTCGCCGCCATAATTCTGAAGTTCGGCGGCTCAACCGAAAAACGCATTGTGCCGGTGATCTCTGGCTCTGTCGGGTTTATTTCCAGCTTTTTGCAAAATGTCGGGGCTGCGGCTTTATTCTTGCCCGTGGTTGCGCGTATTTCATCGCGCACCGAAATCCCGCTAGGCCGTTTGTTGATGCCTATGGGCTTTTGTGCGATCTTGGGCGGTACCATGACCATGGTGGGCTCCTCGCCGCTGATCTTGTTGAATGACCTTTTGGTCACCGCCAACAAAGACCTGCCGGCGGATGCACAAATGCAGTCTTTCAGCCTATTTTCAGTCACCCCGATCGGGATTGCGCTGGTGGTGACAGGTATCCTTTATTTCATGATTTTCGGGCGTTGGGTGCTACCCGCAACCGCCACACGCTCAGACGCAAGTTCAGCCCAATCTATCAAAGAATACCTAAAACGGCTTTACGGCTTAAAAGCCGATATATTTGAGGTGGAAATTAAGGAGGGCAATATCCTGATCGGAGAAACCCTGGGTGACATCATGGATGCACACCACATGTCGATTATCGGCACCTATTTTAACGGTCAGCGTTATCTGGCCCCACTGGTGACAACCAAAATTGAAGCGCCCTGCCGCTTGGCCATTCTTGGCCATCATAAAGTAATCAACGAAATCGCCGATATTTACAATCTGACAGTTCTGCCCAAGCTTGAGATTTTCCGCGAAGAATATACCGCCACCAAATCCGGTGTCGCCGAAATCGTGATCCCGCCAGACAGCGGCGTGATCGGCAAATCGGCACGCGAAGTACGCCTGCGCGGCACATACGGGCTGAATCTGCTGGCCATTCACCGTGGCGATGAAACCCTAAGCCGGGTCGAAACCAAAGATCATACAGCCTGTTTGCTAGGGCAAGAACCGTTTCATGCGGGCGACACGTTGGTGGTACATGCCCAATGGGAAAACCTGACACGCACCGCCAAAGACCGTGATTTTGTGGTCGTGACATCGGATTACCCGCAAGAGGAATTGCGCCCGCAAAAAGTTGGCTGGGCACTGCTGTTCTTCGCCATAGCCCTTACACTGATCCTATTCACCGACGTGCGCCTGTCACTCGCCCTGCTGGTGGGGGCAGTCGGCATGATCCTAACCAAAGTTATCAACATTGATGAAGCCTATACCGCGGTCGGCTGGAACACCGTATTTCTTCTGGCCAGCCTGATCCCGCTTGGCCACGCAGTGCAATCAAGCGGCACCGCTGAGTGGATCGCACAACAGGTGCTGATCCTGCTCGACGGCTGGCCGATCTGGGCCTTGCAAACCGGTGTGGCAGTACTCGCAACCATATTCACCTTGATCATGTCCAATGTGGGGGCCACAGTTTTACTGGTCCCCTTGGCCGTGTCCATCGCGATGGCTTCTGGCGGCGACCCCGCGATTTTTGCTATGACCGTGGCGATCTCGACCTCCAACTCATTCCTGATCCCAACCCATCAGGTCAACGCCCTGATCATGGGGCCTGCGGGCTACCGGGTGAAAGACTTCGTCAAGACCGGCGGTATTATGACCGTGCTGTTCCTGGTGGTATCTATGTTTATGATGAATGTGGTGTTTGGTTAGGATATTGATTATTTCAATACTTTAAAGTCCAGCGACAGCACCCGCTGACATTGCAACCGGTCTGCGCATGGCCAGCATGCGGGTGGCCTCATCACTTCGACCTTGTTTCAACAAAGCACCGACAAGTGCATATTCGATTAAATCCCGCTGGGCGCGGCTACCGCCGATACGCGCGTGATGTGACATGGCCATGGAAAAGTGGTTGACCGCCGCTTGCCAATTTTGCCCGGCAATGGCAGCAAAGCCTTCTGACAGGACAGATACCACTTCCCCTGCCGGTCCTTTTGCCTGGGTAATGATTTTCGCCACTGCCTCAGAGTTTCCAGCCATGGCATGGGCAATCGCGGCATGAACATCAACAAATGCCAATCCGGTGTTGGGGAAAAACTGCCTTGCGAAATCACTGATGCACGTCCAGCGTTCAGGGGCCACTTCAACGCCTGCAAGTTCTGCCCGGTAAAGGATTGCAGCCATATCTGTCATGACATTAATCGCTGGACCCCAGGCCCCGTCCGGTGCCACATCCGCATCGACCACACGCCACATGGCTTCTATATCACCTTTGCCCAAGGCCCATAAAGCGACGTGCCATGAAATATGACAATGCATCAACCCGCGCTTATCATAGTCTTTAATCCAGTCAGTAAGGTACGCCAACCCGGCATCGGTCTCACCGTTCTCATAATAAAGATGTGCTCGTATATGCGCCCCGTTTGCATTGCGCGGGTTGCCGCTAAGCGCTCGTTCAATGCTTACCTCCGCAGGGCCTGTTTGTCCGATTTCAAGTTGGGCAAAAGCATGCTGTGCCAGAAACCACCAATCATCACCGTAATGTGGTGCCAAAGCGGTTGTGAAAGCCAGACATTCAGCTTCACGCCCGGCAAGCCCGCTAAAACCAATCAGGCCAAAAACGCCCACACAGGGTTGAACCGCCATCACATCTCTGGGATGATCCAACAGATGTTTGCGGATAGCTTTTTGACCCGCCACAGCTTTGCCTTCGATCAACAGGCCAAGAGCGTTAATCTGGGCCGCTTCGCGATCATTTGCATGGGTGTTTTTTGCTGTCGCCAAAGCTTCTTTTGCAGCCCCTGTCTGGCCTAACATCTGGCGATTGCGCGCCAATGATACATGCGCCAAAGCAAACTGCGGATCTTCCAAAATAGCAGCGGCAAAAGCATCCTCTACGCCTGCATCAGCGGCCAAGAACCTATCAACACCGTCCACATAAGCATCTCGTGCTGCGGTAGATTGGGTAGACAAGGTGTTTCCATAGCGATCTTGAAGCATGCGTAATCCCTCTGATTTTGGGTTTATAACGGCTTTAGAGGGTAATGAAAAGTTGCCTTTAAATCGTTATCGCACGCCAACAAGACTGCATGTTCATTAACTGTCCAAAGGTTCCACCGTCAGTTCCAACGCAGGTGGTGGTACATCCTTCAGATCACTGATATCCAACGGCCCGTTCGGTTTGCCCAAACGGTACCGCGTCACCCAGTGCAATCTTGTTTCCGTCCGCGTGATCGCCACATAAACCAGACGTTTCCACATCGGAATACCGGCCTCTGTGCGCCCTGCGCGAGCAGCCGCATAGATGTCAGGCGCAAAAACCTGCACTTCATTCCATTGTGAGCCTTGGGCTTTGTGTATAGTACAGGCCGCCCCATGCAAAAAGCTGGCCCCCATGCGGGCGGCATAAGGAATAAACGGCTCTTCCTGATCCGGGGTTTCAATCTTGATAATTGTGGCTGCTGAAACATAAGGATCAACTGCCCCCAACACATTCAGCCGCGAAAAGCCGGGCTTGCGCCCTTCGCCCAGATAAACCACCTGCGCGCCTTTGATCAGCCCGCGCGCTTCCAGATCCAGTCGTTTTTTGCGGTGCTTGGCGGGCAGCTCGATGCCGTCACAAATCAACGGCTCGCCCGGCAACAACATATCGGACGGCGCATTATAAGCGTTGCGAAACGCCTGTATCAAACGGATACGCGTGGCATTGCGCCAGCATAGAACCGGCGAGCGGGCCATCAGGTTGGCCTCAACACGCGGGGCAATGACCACGCGGTCGTCTTTTGCC
>CAXMSA010000080.1:0-11442 GCA_964195605.1 uncultured Amylibacter sp. | reverse complement strand
ATGTGACGGACGGTAGCCGTGTGACTTTTGCGGTGGGTCTGGCAACGATTAAAGCGGCACGAGATGCGATTAAGAAAATGTGCTCACGGGCCGCTAAAATCTGGGATATTGATGAAGATGCGGTTTATTGGGAAGATGGGTTTGCAAAACCATCAGGCCCCAATGCGGGATCATTTGAACCGATGTCGATTGAAGAGATTGCCGCGACCTCGCCCAATACCGGCGGGCCGATTGTGGGGCATCACGAAGTGAATGCCGAAGGGGCTGGCGTTAGCTTTGGTGTGCATCTGGTGGATGTCGAAGTTGATCCCGAAACCGGTGCCACAACGATTTTGCGCTACACTGTGTTTCAAGATGCGGGCAAAGCCGTGCACCCTGATTATGTCGAAGGGCAAATGCAGGGCGGGGCGGTACAGGGCATCGGCTGGGCGTTGAATGAGGAATACATCTACGGTGAAGACGGGCGTTTGCAAAACCCCGGTTTGCTGGATTACCGCATTCCTGTGGCCTCTGATCTGCCCAACATTGATACGGTTATTCTGGAAATACCCAACCCAGGCCACCCTTACGGGGTGCGCGGTGTTGGTGAGACCCCGATTGTGCCACCCTTGGCGGCAATATCAAACGCGGTTTCACGCTCTATCGGGTTGCGTATGAGTGCATTGCCGATGTCACCGCCGAAGATATTAAAAGCATTGAAGTCAAAGGGCTGACCCATGGTGAAGGTTGCAATTTGGGGGTCTTTACGTGGGGCGACAGATGGCAAAGCCGAGGTCGAGGTTGAAGCCGGCAACTTTAAGCAGTTGCTGGATCAACTGGCTATAAATTATCCAGGGCTAAAACCACAAATCAAGCGCGGGGTATCACTTGCGCTTGATGGAAAAATTTACCGCGATGACTGGTTTGTTAAGATCAATGAAGACAGTGAGGTGGTGTTGATGCCCTATATGGTGGGCGGATAGTATGAGGGAATTCAGAAAATGACGAAGAGCTATGATGCGATCATAATCGGGGCGGGTGTTATTGGTGCGTGTACCGCCTATGAGATGGCGAAAAAGGGTTTGAAAACCCTGTCGATTGATAAGCTACCAGAGGCGGGATATGGCTCTACTTCCGGCTCTTGCGCGATTATTCGGACGTATTATTCAGCCTTTGAAACCTGTGCTATGGCGTTTGAAGGTTGGCATTACTGGAAAGACTGGGAAGGTTATATCGGGGTAGGTGTGGCCGATGATCTGATCAAATACCATGATACGGGCTGTCTGGTGATTAAGACACCACATAATAACGACCTGAAAAATGTTTGTGCAGTGATGGATGATATCGGCTGCCCGTATAATGACGTGTCTGTTGCTGATATTCCAAAATATCTGCATGGGGCCGATACGCGCAGCTTTGAGCCTGCCAAACGGCCAGAAGATGCAGGCTTTGGGCAGGCGACAGGGGATGCGGTGAACGGTGCGGTGTTTTTCCCGCGTGGTGGTTATGTGAGTGACCCAAAACTAAGTGCGCGTAATGCGCAACAGGCAACAGTGGCCGCGGGTGGTGCATTTTTGTTTAATACGGAAGTATCTAAAATTCGCCAAAAATGCGGTCGTGTTCAAGGTGTTACCTTGTCAGATGGCATTGAAATTGATGCGCCTATCGTGGTTAATGTGGCTGGCCCGCATTCATTTGTGATCAACGATATGGCTGGTGTTAGTGATGGTATGAACATCAAAACCCGGGCTTTGCGCCATGAAGTAGCCCATGTACCTGCCCCTAAGGGGATGAATTTTGAACGTGATGGTCTGGTTTATTCTGACAGTGATATTCACACTTATGTGCGGCCTGATGTGGGCAATAACCTTCTGATCGGATCAGAAGATCCTGCGTGTGATCCAAAAGAATGGGTCGAAGACCCTGATGTGTTTAACGCGGATTTTTCGGATCAATGGAAGATCATGGTGATGCGCGTGGCGCAACGCCTGCCTGAATTGGGTATTCCTGAACATGCAAAAGGCGTGGTGGCACTTTATGATGTGTCTGACGATTGGATGCCGATTTATGATAAAAGCGATCTTGATGGCTTCTACATGGCGGTGGGAACCAGCGGTAACCAATTCAAGAACGCGCCTGTTGCAGGCAAGATTATGGCGGCGATTATTGAGGCTTGTGAAGCTGGGCATGACCATGATGCTGACCCCTTGTCGTTCCATCTAGATTATATTGATAAGGATATTTCGCTGGGGGCATTTTCACGCAAACGCAAAATCAATGAAAACTCCAGCTTTTCTGTGATCGGATAATAGGCCTTAAACACTTGCATACCGTTGCCTTTTGAAGCAAAGGAACTAGTCTTAGTATAATATAGTATTTCTATGGCAGGTGGCTAATGGCACGCATTCATAATTTTATCCATGTTATCATTGCTTTCGTGCTGATTTCAGGTGCGGCACACGCGCAGGATTCTGGGGTGGCGGTTATCGTTGAAAAAGTTACCGTAGCTGAGATTGGCGATACTACGCCTTTGATCGCGCGGCTTATTGCAACGGTTGAATCGAATGTGGCAACACGGCGTGACGGTGTTGTGGAACAGGTTTTGTTTCAAGTCGGTGATGCGGTCTTAAAAGGGCAAGAACTTGTGCGTATGGATGATCAGTTGGTGGATATTCGACTGAAGAATACACAAGCAGTCTTGCAGGCGGCGGAGGCGGGTATCAAAGTTGCAACTGCACGGGTGAGGCTGACACAAAAGGCATTTGAGCGGCAGTCTGGTTTGCAGGGAAGTGTGGCTTTTTCAAAGGCACGCTTTGATGATTTGCAACAGGAAGCGGCGCAGGCAACGGGCGAGCTGTCACGCGCCTCGGCACAGGTTGCTATTGCGCAAGCGGCCCTTGAACGGGTGAAATATGACCGCAAACACACTGTAATTCTTGCGCCTTTTGACGGGGTTGCGATCACGCGTAATGTGCAACCCGGTCAGTATATCTCACTTGGTGGTGCAGTAGCTATGTTGCTTGATCTGAACGGTTTGGAAATAGAGGCAGATGTACCTGTAAGCCTGCTGAAAGGATTGAAGGTCGGTCGTATACTGGATGCGCAATTGCACGATAGCACACGCATGAAAGCAACTGTACGCACGGTGTTGCCGACCGAAACTTTGTCTACCCGCACACGACCTGTACGTTTAAGTGTCGACTTAAGTGAAGCGGAAACATATCTGATTGCAAACGGCAAAACCGTGACGGTTTTTATGCCAGTGAGTGCGCCACGAGAGGTTGTTATTGTTCCCAAAGATGCGCTGGTTCAAGGGCTGGATGGCGGCTGGATGGTGTTTGTGGCTGTGGATGGAAAAGCGATACCTAGACCTGTAAATATCGGGCAGGCCAGTTCAAGCGGTTTAGAAATTCTTTCGGGGCTGGTGGCAGGTGATTATGTTGTCATTCGTGGCAATGAACGCTTACGTCCTGATCAGGCGATTAAACCAAAAGATGCTGACGGCAATGCGATTTCGGCGGCTGAACCTGCGAAAAGCGCAGGGTGAAGGGTTTGAGCTTATGAACTTGATCCGTATTGCGATAGATCGCCCTGTGGCGGTGTTGGCCGTTGTTTTGATGGCTGTGATGTTCGGTGTTTTGGCTTTGACCCGCATCCCAATCCAACTGACCCCTGATGTGCGCAAACCCGTGATCGAAGTGCAAACCCGTTGGGGTGGTGCTGCACCTGTGGAAATTGAACGTGAAATAATCAACCCGCAAGAAGATGAATTGCGCGGGCTTGAAGGTTTGGATACCATGATTTCGCGGGCGCAAACGGGCCGCGCGCGGATTAATCTGGAATTTGCTATTGGCACGAATATGGACCGCGCTTTGCTGCTGGTGGCAAACCGTTTGGACCGCGTTACCGGCTATCCCGATGAGGCCGATGAACCCACGCTGGATACCTCAGGGGCCGACGATAACCCGATTGCATGGCTGATTTTGCAACGTGAACCGGGGCAGACCCGCCCGATGCAAGAGTTCGGGGATTTTGCCAATGATGTGATTGCAGAACGTCTGGAACGGGTCGAAGGGGTTGCTGCTGTCAATGTATTTGGCGGTGTTGAACGTGAATTGCAGATCATTATCAACCCGACGAAACTGGCAGAGTTCCGGCTGACCATTCCTGAGATCGTACAGCGGTTACGCAGTGCTGGTATTTCGGTTTCGGCGGGCGATGTGGAAGAAGGCAAGCGGCGGTATGTGGTACGGGTAGAGGGCGAACTTAATACGATCAATGCTGTAAACGAAGTGGTTTTACGTTCTGATGCGGTGAGTGCCGACACAACAACGGCAGGGCGGGTATTTGTGCGCGATGTGGCGAATGTAGGTTTTGGCTACAAAGAACCTAGGGCGCATATCAGGCAACGGGGTGGGGCCTCTATTGCGATTAACGCGGTGCGTGAAAACGGGGCCAATGTGATTAAAACCATGGTCGGCATTCGTGCCGCCCTTGATGAATTGCGAAAAGTGGAATTGCCTGCGGCGGGGCTGAATATCGAGCAGGTTTATGATGAAACGGTTTATATTGACGGTGCGATTGATCTGGTGGTTTCCAACATCTGGATCGGCGGCTTATTAGCTGCCGCAGTGTTGTTATTGTTCTTGCGTTCAATACGCGCCACGTTGGTGGTCTCATTAGCGATCCCTGTGTCTATTATTGCCAGCTTTGTGGCGATGGCAGCCTTGGGGCGCACGCTGAATGTGATCTCGCTTGCGGGTATTGCCTTTGCTGTTGGCATGGTGGTGGATGCCGCGATTGTTGTGCTGGAGAATATCTATCGTTTACGCCAAGAAGGCATGGAACCCAAAAAAGCAGCTTATGAAGGGGCGCGTCAGGTTTGGGGGGCTATTTTGGTTTCAGCCCTGACCACGGTGATGGTGTTCATTCCCATATTGGTTATGGATCTGGAAGCCGGGCAGTTATTTCGCGATATTGCGGTTGCCATATCGGTTAGTGTGGTGCTGTCGCTTGTCGTGGCGATGACGGTTATTCCTGCCCTGTCATCACGCCTTTTGGCCGGTGGCAAAAGCCATCTTACAATATTGCCACTGCCGATCGTTGACCATTTTGGGCGGTTTTTCACCTGGGTGATGTCAAGCTATACATCATTGACGATCCGTTACCGTTTGCTTGGTATTTTGAGTGTCAGCGCGATAACAGCAGCTGCCATTTGGGGTTCCGCGACCTATCTGCCAAAGCTGGAATATCTGCCTGAAGGTAACCGTAATTTGGTTTTCGGGGTTATTTTACCGCCGCCCGGTTATAACCTGGCCACCACAACAGGCATTGCTGAACGTATTGAAGCGGTGGCTGAACCTTTGTGGTCGCGTGAGGATACGGACAATCCTGAAGACCCGCCTGCAATGCGGCATTTCTTTTTTGTGGCCACAAACGGGGCTACTTTTCTGGGTGGGGCTGCAAAAGACCCGACCCGTGTGACAGAGCTTATTCCTGTATTATCGGGCCCGATTTTTTCTGAACCGGGCACGTTCGGGTTTATCAACCAAAGATCACTTTTCGGACGTGGTATTGGCGGTGCGCGTGCGATTGAGCTGAATATATCGGGTAATAGGCTAGAGGATATTCTAAGTGTGGCACAACGTGCCGCAGGTCTGATTGCGATGAATTTCCCCAGGGGCGAGGGCAATCAGTTCAGACCTAAACCGGGGCTAGAGCTTGGCTCACCTGAAGTCAGACTTATTCCCAATCGGTTACGTCTTGCAGATGCGGGTATCACGGCGGATAATCTTGCTCTGACCATTGACGCTTATAATGACGGGTTGCGTATTGAAGAGATCACGGTTGGTGCGGATAGGATGGACTTGACCCTGAAAGGGGACAGTGCATTTGCCGAAGGTCAACGCACACAGGATATTGGCAATTTTCCGGTGATAGCACCCAATGGGCGAATTATTCCGATCTCTGAGTTAAGTGATGTGATTTTAACCGCAGGGCCAACTGAAATTCGCCACCGCGAACGGCTTAGAACCATTACGCTTGAGATTAGACCCTCGGCCAGTATTCCGTTGGAAACAGCACTTGAGATTATGCAAGACAAGGTGATGACACCCCTTGTTGATGGTGGCTTACCTGGCGACACGCGCATGACAATATCAGGGGCAGCCGATCAATTGACACTGACATGGAATGCTTTGCAGACCAATCTGTTATTAGCATTGGTGATTGTGTTTCTGGTCATGGCGGTACTGTTTGAAAGCTTTATCCTGCCGTTGGTCATTTTGGTATCTGTCCCCGTGGCAGGTGCCGGTGGTGTGGTGGGATTGGCCGCGATCAATACGATTTATACGCAACCGCTGGATATGCTGACCCTATTGGGGTTTGTTATTCTGGTGGGCATTGTGGTGAATAACGCGATTTTGTTGGTGCATCAGGCGCAACATCATCTGCGCGAAGATGGCATGTCGGTGACAGAGGCTATTGAGGAAGCTACGCGTAACAGGATACGCCCTATTTTCATGTCAACATTAACCTCTGTCTTTGGCATGCTGCCGCTGGTGGTGTTTCCGGGGGCGGGGTCTGAGTTGTATCGCGGTCTTGGTTCTGTTGTGGTGGGTGGTCTGTCTTTGAGTGCAATACTGACCCTGCTTCTTGTACCTCCATTGTTGCGACTTACGCTTAGAACGCCGGCCTGATTCTTTAATTACAATTATTATTTTACTGCGGTAAGCAAACGCTCCATTTACGTATAATTTGGGGATCTAGGTATTACTTAGAGTTAAAAACATTTGTTTTTTTATTTAATATTGACAAGTATTGTTTTTTATTCTTTGAATACCTTAAGGATTCAACACTGGTGAAATGCATAAGAGGCAAAAATGTCGGGAAAATTCAGCATCACCGTGGCGCCGAATGGCGCACGGCGTGATAAGGGTGATCATCCTGCATTGCCTATTACAACCGCAGAGATTGCGCTGACTGCCAAGGCTTGTTTTGCCGCTGGGGCGGATTGCATTCATTTACATGTCCGCGATAAAGACGGCCTGCATTCATTGGACGCGGGACGTTACAGGGATGCAATTTCAGCGGTTGGGGATGCGGCACCACATATGGCGATCCAGATCACAACAGAAGCGGCGGGGGTGTTTGATGTACCCACACAGTATGACTGTCTGAAACAAGTGCAGCCCAAAGCGGTAAGCGTTTCTGTGCGCGAAATGTCCCGCGATATTGCGACGGCAACCAAGTTATATAAATATGCGGCAGAGGCGAATATTGACCTTCAGCATATTTTATACGATGCAAAAGATGCCAGTTTGTTGCACAGCTGGCAGCAAAACGGCACCGTTGCCGACATGCGGTGCTCAGTGCTTTTTGTTTTGGGGCGGTATAATCCACCTGTTTTGGCCGAGCCAAACGATTTAACGGCTTTGTTAAAAGCAACAGCGCATATGGATTTTAACTGGTCTGTTTGTGCTTTTGGTCAGAATGAGCTTGCTTGCGTCACAAATGCATTGAAACATGGCGGCAATATCCGTGTCGGATTTGAGAATAATATCAGCCTGCCAAATGGCACGCCTGCAATTGACAATGCCCAGCTTGTAGCACTAGCGGCTCGTGCGGGGCACACATTGGGCCTTTGCCCATCTATAGAACCGGAGTTCATATAATGTCCCATATCTTTCCCCGCCACAGCAAACTGAATGCACCCGTCGCTGTGAGCGGCGAGGGTTGTTATCTGTTTGATAAGACTGGCAAACGTTATTTTGACGGCTCAGGCGGCGCGGCAGTTTCCTGTTTAGGGCATGGCGACAAGCAGGTAACCGAAGCTATGAAAGAACAACTGGATAAGCTGGCTTTTGCCCATACCAGTTTTTTCACATCGGAACCGGCCGAAGAATTGGCTGATCTGTTGATAAAACACGCGCCCAAGGGGATTGAACGGGTCTATTTAGTCTCGGGCGGGTCTGAAGCAACCGAGGCCGCAATTAAACTGGCGCGCCAATATCATGTGGAACGCGGCGAGCCGCAACGTCGCCATTTGATTGCGCGTAAACAAAGTTATCATGGCAACACCATTGGTGCGTTATCGGCGGGTGGCAATGAATGGCGTCGGCAACAGTTTGCCCCGATCCTGCTGGATGTCAGTCACATATCGCCTTGTTACGAATATGCCTTTCGCGCAGATGATGAAACCGCACAAGCCTATGGTTTGCGGGTTGCACAAGAATTAGAGGATGAGATCTTACGCCTTGGCCCTGATACGGTTATGGCATTCATGGCGGAACCTGTAGTGGGCGCCACATTGGGTGCTGTGCCGGCTGTAGCGGGATATTTTAAGCGCATCCGTGAGATTTGTGATAAATACGGTGTTCTGCTTATTCTTGATGAGGTGATGTGCGGTATGGGGCGCACAGGTTATCTTTATGCCTGTGAAGCTGAAGGTGTGACACCGGACATACTCTGTATCGCCAAAGGCTTAGGCGCGGGTTATCAACCTATCGGGGCAATGTTATGCAGCGGTAAAATATACAACACCATTGCTGATGGTACGGGCTTTTTTCAACACGGGCATACTTATATCGGGCATCCTGTTGCTGCGGCTGCGGCTGTTGCCGTTGTGCGTGCAATTCTTGATCGCGGTCTGTTGGCGCGGGTGCGCGAAATGGGTGATAAGTTGCAAAATGCTTTGAGCCATGCTTTTGGGCAACATCCCAATATCGGGGATATTCGCGGACGCGGATTGTTTATCGGCTTAGAGATTGTGGAAGATCGCGCAACCAAAGCTCCGTTTGATCCGGCACTTGGTGTTGCGGCAAGGTTCAAAAAGACAGCTTTTTCCGAAGGGCTGGCTTGTTATCCGATGTCAGGTACCCGAGACGGACGCCATGGTGATCACATCATGCTGGCGCCACCCTTTATTATGAATGACGACCAGATAGATGAGATTATCGGGTGTTTGCGTGTAAGTCTTGAAAAGGTGCTTGCGGCTTAAAGCGGAAACACGATCAGGATCATCGGGACGGATACTGCCACAACAAGGATTTCCAATGGCAGGCCTGTGCGCCAGTAATCACCAAAGCTGTAACCGCCTGGCCCCATGATCAGGGTGTTATTTTTATGTCCGATGGGGGTCAGAAAGGCGCAGGATGCGGCAATGGCCACAGCCATCAGAAACGGGTCGGGACTGACATGCAGTTGATTGGCCACATCAAGGGCGATCGGCCCGCCGATAACCGCGGTGGCGGTGTTGTTCAACACATCAGACAAGGTCATCACCACGATCATCAACACGGTCAGAACTGCCCATGCGGGCAAGCCGTCTGTCACGTCAATGATGTTTTGCGCAATCAATGCTGTCCCGCCAGAGTTTTCCAGTGCCACCCCAAGCGGGATCATACTGCCCAACAGAACAATCACCGGCCATTCAATATGGTCATAAAGGTTTCGGACCGGCACAATATCCAGCAACACATAAAGCACCACAACGATGGCCAGTGTGGTCGCAAGATACAAAAGCCCAAAGGCTGAAATGGCAATGGCGGTGGCAAATATGGCAATGGCCAGCCATGCGCGGTTGTGTTGGGTGACACTAAGGCCGCGTTTGGCCAAAGGCAGTACCCCAAGCCAGCTGACAACATCTGTTAGAATATCCATTGGCCCGATCAGCAATAAAACATCGCCTGCACGAATAGTTTCGTGGCGGACACGTTTATTAAAACGTTTGCCTTGGCGTGAGATGCCTAAAACTGCGATGCCGCGCCTTGCACGCAAGCGCAGGGATATGGCCGAGCGGCCAATGATACGTGCGTCACTTGGCACCACAACCTCGATCAACTCCAAGCCACCGGTGATGGTTTCACCAGTGGGTTGTTCGCCAAAGAACTCTAATCCTGCTGATCCGCGAAACTGGTCGATATCTTCGGCCATGGCCTCTACCACCAGCATATCATTTGCCCGTAGTTCAACCGACGCGCCAAAGCCGCCAATCCGCACACCGTTGCGCACTACGCCCAGAATTTCCACATCGTCTTCACCGGCGCGGGGGTAAAGGTCGCGCACAATCATGCCGATGGATTTGGATTTTTCGGGCACGACAAGTTCAGCCACATAGCCATCCAAACCAATATGGTTGGATTGCCCCGCTGATTTTTCGTCTTTTGGCATCAATCGCCAACCGATAGTGGCGACATAAAAAATTCCCACGACGGCCACGGTAAACCCGACGGGAGCGAAATCAAACATTGCAAAAGGTTCACCCATCGCACGTTCACGAAATGAGGCGATGATGATATTGGGTGGGGTGCCGATCAGCGTAACCATGCCGCCAAGGATGGTTGCAAACGACAGTGGCATCAACGTGGCCTTGACCGAGCGGCCGGCTTTGGTAGCGGCTTGTATGTCAACCGGCATCAATAGCGCCATGGCCGCGACGTTATTCATAAACGCTGACAGGATAGCCCCAACACCGCTCATCACCACAATGTGGCTACTGACGGCGCGGCTTGTGTCAATCAGGCGTTTGGTGATCAGGTCAATAGCACCGGAATTCTGCAAGCCACGTGAAATCACAAGCACAAGGGCCACGATAATTGTGGCCGGGTGTCCAAAGCCGGAAAAGGCTAGGTCGGTGGGAAGTAACCCTAAAATCAATGCAATCAGTAGGGCCGAAAATGCCACGATGTCATAACGCCATTTACCCCAAAGCAGCATCCCAAAGACGCCTGCAAAAAGGCTGAATAATAATATTTGATCGGTTGTCATAGGGGGATTATTGCAAGTTTTGCAAAGGGTGCAAGGGGTAAACAATTCCGTAATTTGAACTATTTCTGGTGGTGGCTTTATCAAACCGTATTTTGACTACATATCGGAAGGGTTTGATGGTGCCTGGGAAGGTTTCTGTTAAGGATATATTTAGGGCCTGGTCCTAAGCAGTTAACCTTGGCGCTCAACAATGCGCGCGTAAAGAATTAACTCGGGTGTTGTCAGACAAACTTGACGACACTGGGGTAGATCCATAATTTTGTCGAATGACAAAGATAAACGCTTTCAAATACTTTAAAACATCTCCCGAAATCATCCAATTGGCAGTGATGTATTACGTGCGCTATCCACTAAGCTTTCGCCAAGTTGAGGATATTTTACATGAACGCCCCTTTCGGGCTTTTGCAAAGCAAAACCCTACGGGCATCGGGAATTGATATTTGCCATGAAACAGTTCGGTTTTGGGTTGAGCGTTTTGGATCAAAGTTCGCGCGAGATATCCATAAGAACAGAGCAGGGCATCACTCAAATTGGCAGTGGCACTTGGATGAAGTCTTTGTCAAAATCAACGGCGAGAGATTTTACCTTTGGCGTGCAGTCGATCACGAAGGTGAAGTGTTGGAATGTTATGTCACTAAACGGCGGAACAAAGCAGCGGCCAAGAAGTTCCTCATAAAAACAATGCGAAAGCACGGT
>CAXMSA010000079.1:0-11444 GCA_964195605.1 uncultured Amylibacter sp. | reverse complement strand
AAAGGATGTTGAAGCCATTTCAAATATGTTTTTAAAATTGGATAATGAGCTTAGAGAACTCACAAAGTTATTCGTGGCTGATAAACTAAATTTTGATAACTTAATATTCCAAATATCCGATGGTGAAGTGGATTTGAGCGTTTAACTGATCTAACTTATATTCAATAATAAGTTCTTTGAGTATTTTGATAAATTGTACATATACATAGAATATGACTAAACAGCCTTTCCCCCCTTGCCATATTACACAATCGGGCGTAAAGCACCCACTCATCATGCACTCCACTGGAATCAGGGTGACTCATTATGAGGCCTACCAGTGATGTTGAAAGGAAAATGGCGATGAATGCCACTGAATTAAATGACAAAACACCTGACCAGCTGCGCGAAGAGCTGGCTACCCTGAAAAAGGAATCGTTCAATTTGCGTTTCCAGGGTGCCACAAACCAGTTGGAAAACACCGCACAGATTAAAACCGCACGGCGTAATGCTGCGCGCGTTAAAACGATTTTGAACCAAAAGGCCGCTGCTGCGGCTGCTGAATAAGGAAGTTTGACATGCCAAAGCGTATTCTAAGTGGTGTTGTTACAGGCGACCAAAACGCACAAACAGTATCTGTCTCTGTTCAACGTAGCTTTCAGCACCCGATTCTAAAGAAAACTATTCGTAAGTCTAAGACATACCGTGCCCATGACGCGAGTAACACATTCAAAATTGGCGACAAAGTCCGCATTGAAGAATGCAAGCCAATTTCGAAAACCAAACGTTGGACGGTTCTGGCAGACGCTTAACGGCTACGTCAGACAATCCAGCTTAACGAAACCCTGGGGATGGTCCCCAAAGGTCGGAAGGAAACCAAATGATCCAGATGCAGACCAATCTGGATGTAGCTGACAACAGCGGCGCTCGCCGTGTTCAGTGCATCAAGGTTCTGGGCGGTTCCAAACGGAGATATGCCTCCGTTGGTGATATTATCGTTGTTTCTGTGAAAGAAGCCATTCCACGCGGTCGCGTGAAAAAAGGTGACGTTCGCAAAGCAGTGGTAGTACGTACTGCCAAAGAAGTCCGTCGTGAAGACGGCACAGCAATTCGCTTTGACAGCAATGCTGCAGTTATCCTTAACAACGCAAATGAGCCATTAGGTACACGTATCTTTGGCCCAGTTGTGCGTGAATTGCGTGCGAAGAACTTCATGAAGATCATCTCGCTTGCACCGGAGGTGCTGTAAGATGGCTGCTAAATTGAAATCAGGTGACAAGGTCATCGTGCTAACCGGTAAAGACAAAGGTAAAGAAGGCGAGATCGCCTCTCTGAACCCATCTACCGGTAAAGCGATTGTGACAGGTGTGAACACATCTATTCGTCACGTTAAACAATCACAAAACGCTCAAGGTGGCCGTGTTCCAACGGACATGCCAATTCAGTTGTCTAATCTGGCACTGATTGACCCAAAAGAGGGCGGTGCAACGCGTGTTGGCTTCAAAGTTGAAGATGGCAAAAAAGTGCGTTTCGCTAAAAAATCGGGAGCATTGATCGATGGCTGATTATAAACCACGTCTAAAAGCGCTCTATGCTGACAAAGTGCGCGGCGCGATGAAAGAAGAGTTCTCATATAAGAACGAGATGATGATCCCAAAATTGGATAAGATCGTTCTGAACATGGGTGTTGGTGAAACGGTAAACGACACTAAGAAAATCCGTTCTGCTGTAGCGGGCATGGCAACAATTTCTGGTCAACAGCCTGTGATTACCAAAGCCAAGAAATCCATCGCGGGTTTCCGGGTACGTGAAGACATGCCTTTGGGCTGTAAAGTCACGTTGCGCGGCGACAAGATGTATGAATTTATGGACAGCCTGGTGACTGTAGCCATGCCACGTATCCGCGACTTTCGCGGCGTTTCTGCCAAAAGCTTTGACGGTAACGGCAACTACGCAATGGGTCTGAAAGAACATATCGTGTTCCCAGAGATTAACTATGATGACGTAGATCAAATGTGGGGCATGGATATCATTATCTGTACGACCGCAAAAACAGATGCAGAAGCTAAAAGCTTGTTGAAGCAATTCAACCTGCCTTTTAACGACTGATCGCGGATAGGGAAGAAAACATGGCAAAAGCTGCAATGGTCCAACGCGAAGTTAAGCGCGCAAAGCTGGTAGAGAAATATGCTGCCAAGCGTGCCGCACTTAAAGAAATCGTGAACAAACAAGACCTCCCAATGGAAGAACGCTTTAAAGCGGGTCTGGCATTGGCAAAACTACCGCGTAATTCATCGGCAACACGCCTGCACAATCGCTGTCAGGTAACCGGTCGTCCGAAGGGTTATTATCGTAAACTTAAAGTGTCTAGGATTGCTCTGCGCCAATTGGCGTCAGATGGTATGATCCCGGGCATGGTTAAATCTAGCTGGTAAGGGAGAGATATAATGAACGATCCTATCGGTGATATGCTGACACGTATTCGCAACGCACAAATGCGTGGCAAGTCTACTGTGTTAACACCAGCGTCAAAACTGCGTGGTTGGGTGCTCGACGTTCTTGCGAACGAAGGCTATATCCGCGGTTATGAAAATGCGACATCTAAAACAGGTTTCCCTGAGTTGGAGATTTCTTTGAAATACTTCGACGGTCAACCTGTGATCAAAGAGCTTAAGCGCGTGTCCAAACCGGGCCGCCGCGTTTACTCTAATGTTCAAGACATCCCGACTGTACGTCAGGGTCTTGGTGTTGCGATTGTCTCCACGCCAAAAGGCGTGATGTCAGATGCACAAGCACGTACTGCCAATGTTGGTGGTGAAGTGCTTTGCACAATCTTCTAAGGAGTATCTGATGTCTCGTATTGGTAAAAAAGTTATTGATCTGCCAAGTGGCGTAAGTGCCACGATCTCAGGTCAACAAATCGAAGTCAAAGGCCCAAAAGGTGTTCTATCCTTTAAAGCCACAGATGATGTGACACTCTCTTTGGAAGATAACGTGGTTTCCGTGAAACCACGCGGTCAGTCAAAACGTGCACGTCAGCAGTGGGGCATGTCCCGTACCCAGATCGCTAACTGCGTGAAAGGTGTGACGGAAGGCTTCAAGAAAGAACTGGAAATCAACGGTGTTGGTTATCGTGCTAAAATGGTTGGCAATGTCCTGAACATGACATTGGGCTATTCACACGACGTGAACTTTGAAGTTCCCGCAGGTATAACTGTAACGGCACCCAAAGTAACTGAAATCATCGTCGAAGGTATTGACGCCCAACAGGTTGGTGAAGTTGCCGCGAATATTCGCGCGTGGCGTAAACCAGAGCCTTTCAAAGGCAAGGGTATCAAATACAAAGGCGAATATATCTTCCGCAAAGAAGGTAAGAAAAAGTAAGGAGCGCATAATATGGCTAATAGTAAGAGAACGCTGTTCCTTAAGCGCCGCATGCGCAACCGGAACAAAATCAAGAAGATGGCCAATGGCCGTCCTCGCCTGAGCGTGCATCGCTCATCCAAGAACATCAGCGTTCAACTGATCGATGATGTAAATGGTGTAACACTTGCCGCGGCTTCCACATTGGAAAAAGCATTGGGTGTTATAGGCAAAAACAATGTTGAAGCTTCTGCAAAAGTGGGTGCTGCAATTGCAGAACGCGCGAAAAAAGCAGGCGTTGAAGAGTGTTACTTTGATCGTGGCGGCTTTTTGTTCCACGGCAAGGTGAAAGCACTTGCAGATGCGGCCCGTGAAGGCGGTCTGAAGTTTTAGAAAACTTGCAGGTGGGCGTTTTGCCCACCTCGATGATCCGGGGGCATTTGTCCCACTTGGGTTGGTAAATCAGGGTGCAAACCCGAATTTTAGGAGGCCTTCATGGCTAGAGAAGATAACCGCCGGGGTCGCGATCGCGACGAAACACCGGAATTTGCAGATCGTCTGGTTGCGATCAATCGTGTGTCTAAAACAGTTAAAGGCGGTAAGCGCTTTGGCTTTGCAGCCCTTGTTGTTGTTGGTGACCAAAAAGGCCGTGTAGGTTTTGGCAAAGGTAAAGCCAAGGAAGTTCCTGAAGCGATCCGTAAAGCCACAGAGCAAGCCAAACGTCAAATGATCCGCGTTCCATTGCGCGAAGGCCGCACATTGCACCACGATGTAAATGGTCGTCACGGTGCGGGTAAAGTTGTGATGCGTACTGCACCACAAGGTACTGGTATTATTGCTGGTGGCCCAATGCGTGCTGTTTTTGAAATGTTGGGTATTCAGGACGTTGTGTCCAAATCCATCGGTTCAGCGAACCCATACAACATGATCCGCGCAACTATGGACGGTCTGGGTAAAGAAGCATCTCCACGTAACGTTGCACAACGTCGTGGCAAGAAAGTTTCCGACATCCTGCCAAAAACTGATGCAGCACCCGCTGCTACTGCGGAGGCTTGAGTTAGATGGCTAAAACAATCGTCGTAAAACAGGTCGGTTCACCGATCCGTCGCCCTGCCAAACAACGTCAAACGTTGATCGGCCTAGGCTTGAACAAAATGCACCGTACACGCGAACTGGAAGATACACCTTCCGTGCGCGGCATGGTTGCCAAGGTTTCGCACATGGTCGAGATCATTGAGGAAAAGGGCTAAATAGCCTGACGCTTTGCTAGAGAATTAGGAACGCTTCGTGGGAAACTGCGGGGCGTTTTGTTTTAGGGTGTTTGAATAGCCCTTATGTTGCAAACACAACCTTTTTTACCCCGCTGACCGCTCTTCAGTCGCAGGGTGCTTCATATAGTGTGTATGTGGTTAGAAGAAAGGCGGGCCCGCCGGTGCGGTTATGTTGCCGAACAGAGGTGTTAACCCTGCACCTAGCGACTTGAGTTTTGCTCTTGTCGCATTGATCAACTTCGATGTTTGGCGATCCTTATCAGGTTGGTAGCCCGTGTTGTGAAGGATCATAAACCACGTTTTGACGTCGGGGACAGTTGTAGCTCACATCTGTAAGCATCTTGTTAACTATGCGTTCTTACCCCTTGAAAACCCTACGTCCACCGCGTATATGCCCCAAGTGGCATGAACGCCACAGAATCAAACGTAATGCCGTGTTTGCCCCTTTGTCGCTAATCGGGGGTAGTTCCGGCGATAGGAGATAGCGACATGAAATTGAATGAACTCAGCGATAATGCTGGTGCCACCAAAAAACGCAAACGCGTAGGTCGTGGTCCCGGTTCCGGTACAGGTAAAATGGCTGGCCGTGGTATCAAAGGTCAAAAATCCCGTTCAGGTGTGGCGATTAACGGTTATGAAGGCGGTCAAATGCCTTTGTACATGCGTCTGCCAAAACGTGGCTTTAACAACATCAACGCAAAAACACATGCTGTTGTGAACCTAGGGCTTTTGCAGAAATTCATCGACGCCAAGAAAATCGATGCGAAAAAGCCGATCACAGAAGAAGTTCTGGTTGAAAGCGGTCTTGTACGCCGCGTGAAAGACGGTGTGCGTATCCTTGCCAAGGGTGAGTTGAAGGCAAAAGTTGATCTGACAGTATCAGGTGCATCCAAACCTGCGATTGCTGCCGTTGAAAAAGCTGGCGGTAAATTGACCGTTGCTTCTGCAAAAGAAGTAGCTGCGGCAGAATAATCCTTGTCGGCAGCTGTTAAGTTGCTTACAAATATGCAAGTTTTTAAGCGCCGCGTGTCTGGAAAACGGATGACGCGGCGTTTGTTTTGAAAGGTTAAATAATGGCATCTGCTGCAGAACAAATGGCATCCAACATATCATGGGGTGCTTTTGGCAAAGCGAAAGAGTTGCAATCACGCATCCTGTTCGCGCTTGGGCTTTTGATTGTATACCGCATCGGTACATTTATTCCGGTTCCCGGGATTGATGCGATCGCGCTAGAGCGTTTTGTTGATCAAAACCAATCAGGTGTTGGTGGTATCCTTAACATGTTCTCAGGCGGCGCTATTGGCCGCATGGCGATCTTCGCGCTTGGTATTATGCCGTATATTTCGGCCTCTATTATCATTCAGTTGATGACTGCGATGGTGCCACAGCTGGAACAGCTGAAAAAAGAGGGCGAGCAGGGACGTAAGAAAATCAACCAGTATACCCGTTACGGCACGGTTCTGCTGGCATTGTTTCAGGCGTATGGCCTGTCCAAAGGCTTGGAGGCCAGTGATTTGGCCACAAATCCCGGCTTTCTAACCTTCCAGATGCCTGCGATTGTCACCCTTGTGGGTGGTACCATGTTCCTGATGTGGCTGGGTGAACAGATCACTGCGCGCGGCATCGGTAACGGTATTTCGCTGATCATCTTTGTCGGTATCGTGGCCGAGCTGCCATCCGCCTTGGTACAGTTCTTTGAACTAGGCCGTAACGGCACGCTGAACGGTGCCGTGATCTTGGGTGTTATGGCGATGGTTGTCGGTGTTATCGGCTTTATCGTGTTCATGGAACGCGCCTTGCGCAAGGTGCATATCCAATACCCCAAACGTCAGGTTGGCATGAAAGTGTATGGCGGCGAAAGTTCGCACCTGCCGATCAAAGTAAACCCTGCGGGTGTGATCCCTGCGATCTTTGCATCAGCTTTGTTACTGTTGCCAACTACGATCAGCACATTTTCGGGCACGCAAACCTCACCAATCATGTCTACGATCCTAGCTTATTTTGGCCCGGGTCAACCGCTTTATCTGTTGTTCTTCACTGTGATGATTGTGTTTTTCTCATATTTCTACACAGCCAACGTGGCGTTTAAAACCGATGAGGTTGCGGACAATCTGAAAAAGCAAAACGGCTTTGTGCCGGGCATTCGCCCGGGGGCTAAAACCGCCGAGTATCTGGATTATGTGACGACACGCACCTTGGTGCTGGGCTCTGCCTATCTGGCAGCCGTGTGTTTGTTGCCGGAAATTCTGCGCAGTCAGTTGGCAATTCCGTTTTACTTTGGCGGCACATCATTGCTGATCGTTGTGTCGGTGACGATGGATACGATCACACAAGTACAATCGCATCTGTTGGCGCATCAATATGAAGGCTTAATCGAAAAATCGCAATTGCGCGGCAAAAACCGCAGTAAGGCGCGTAGAAAGGCTCGTAAATAATGAACATCATCCTTCTCGGCCCACCGGGTGCAGGTAAAGGCACACAAGCAGGTTTTTTAGTTGCAGAACGCGGCATGGTACAATTGTCTACGGGCGACATGTTGCGCGCAGCAAAAACCTCTGGCACGGAAATGGGTAAGAAGGTTGCGGCCGTTATGGATCGTGGTGAGTTGGTGACAGATGAGATCGTGATCGATCTGATCGAAGAACAACTTGCAGGCGGTGAAGGTTCCGGTTCCGGTTTCATTTTTGACGGCTTCCCGCGCACATTGGCACAAGCCGATGCTTTGGGAGAATTGCTGAAAAAGGTCGGCCAAAAGCTGGATACAGTGATTGAGATGCGCGTCGACGACAGCGCATTGGTCAAACGTATCACGGGCCGCTTTACATGCGGCAATTGCGGTGCGGGCTACCATGAAGAGTTCAAGACGCCTGCAAAAGACGGCGTTTGTGATGAATGCGGTGGCGCAGAGTTCAAGAAACGTGCGGATGACAATGAAGAGTCGTTAAAGACACGCCTGATGGCTTACTATAAAGAAACCTCGCCCTTGATCGGCTATTACTATGCCAAAGGTCAATTACAATCGATTGATGGATTAGGGACAATGGAAGCTGTAGCTGGTGATATTACGGATGCATTAAGTCAGGTATCTTAGCTTATAACCCCCTTAATCCCTTGACGTTTTTCTACATTTCCCCTATGGGACAACCTTCCAAGCCGAAATCTTAGGATTTTCTTGAAAACTGCCGATTCGGCAAAGTCTCAGGGTGGTTTGGAGTTAAAGCAGCCCAACGCATATATTCGTTGGGCTTCGTTGTGAAAACAGGTTCTGGAAACACGGAACCGCAACCGAAGGAAAATATAACGTGGCACGTATTGCTGGCGTAAACATCCCGACACATAAACGGGTAAAAATCGCACTTACATATATTCATGGCATCGGAAATACCTCCGCAGTTCAAATCTGTGAAGCAATTGGTATTGAAGAAGCCCGCCGTATCAACGAATTGTCAGACGCTGAAGTTCTGAAAATCCGTGAATACATTGACGCAAACCTGAACGTAGAAGGTGATCTGCGCCGTGAGGTTTCCATGAACATCAAACGGATGATGGATATGGGTTCTTATCGCGGTCTTCGTCACCGTCGTGGTCTGCCTGTACGCGGCCAACGGACACACACAAATGCACGCACGCGCAAAGGCCCAGCCCGCGCGATTGCCGGCAAGAAGAAGTAGGGGACTGAACAATGGCACGTGAAAAAGTACGTACAAAAAGAAAAGTCCGCAAGAATATCAGCACGGGTGTTGCACACATCAATTCGTCGTTCAACAACACGAAAATTCTGATTGCTGACGCACAAGGCAATGCAATCGCATGGTCATCTGCTGGCACAATGGGTTTCAAAGGCTCTCGTAAGTCCACACCATATGCTGCCCAAATGGCGGCTGAGGATGCTGGCAAAAAAGCCCAAGAACATGGCATGAAAACTTTGGAAGTTGAAGTTCAAGGCCCAGGTTCCGGCCGCGAAAGTGCACTACGCGCATTGGCTGCAGTCGGCTTGAACGTCACAGCAATTCGTGATGTGACACCGATCGCGCACAATGGCTGTCGCCCACCAAAGCGCCGTCGCGTTTAAGTTTTACTGGGTTGGCCTAAACGGGCCGATCCAACACTGATTTTAACCTCGAGCGTTTGTTGGTTCGGATCCATATCAGCAAACAAGAATGGAGGCCCCTATGATCCATAAAAATTGGCAGGAACTTATTCGTCCTAATCAACTGGAAATCAAACCCGGTGCTGACCCGTTACGGTCGGCAACTGTTACCGCAGAACCTTTGGAACGTGGCTACGGCCTGACATTGGGCAACGCATTGCGCCGTGTGCTTTTGTCATCCTTACAAGGGGCGGCGATCACATCTGTGCAGATTGACAATGTCTTACATGAGTTTTCATCCGTTGCAGGTGTGCGTGAAGACGTAACCGATATGGTTTTGAACCTGAAAGGTGTGGCGATTTCCATGGAAGTCGAAGGCATGAAGCGGGTTTCTATCTCTGCTAAAGGTCCGGGCGTTGTCACTGCAGGTGACATCACTGAAACCGCTGGTATTGAGGTTTTGAACCGTGATCATGTCATCTGTCACCTAGATGATGGCGCATCACTGTTCATGGAAATGACTGTGGAAACAGGCAAGGGCTACATCGCTGGCGACAAAAACCGCCCTGACGATGCACCTATCGGCCTGATCCCGATCGATGCTTTGTTCTCACCTGTGACCCGTGTGTCTTATGATGTACAACCGACCCGTGAAGGTCAGGTTCTGGATTATGACAAGCTGACCATGAAGATCGAAACTGACGGTTCTGTAACACCAGAAGACGCAGTGGCATTTGCTGCGCGTATTTTGCAAGATCAATTGTCTGTATTCGTGAACTTCGACGAGCCTGAAGCCGCTGGTCGTCAGGAAGAAGAAGACGAGCTGGAATTCAACCCGTTGTTGCTGAAAAAAGTCGACGAGCTGGAATTGTCAGTACGGTCTGCAAACTGTCTGAAAAACGACAATATCGTTTACATTGGCGATCTGATCCAGAAAACAGAAGCAGAAATGCTGCGCACACCAAACTTTGGCCGCAAATCTTTGAACGAGATCAAAGAAGTGCTGACAGGGATGGGCTTGCATCTGGGCATGGATATCTTGGATTGGCCACCGGACAATATCGAAGAGCTGGCTAAGAAATACGAAGACCAGTTTTAAGAATAGAGGTGGGCGTAAAAGCCCACCTTTTTAAATGCCCACGCAGGTGGGGAATATTCGGGCAATAATGCCCCAAGGAGTGCATGGCCCAACGCAGGTCAGCCAGACAAAGTATAAAACAGAAGGACTAACATTATGCGTCACGCACGTGGATATCGCCGCCTGAACCGAACACATGAGCACCGTAAAGCTTTGTTCGCAAACATGGCCGGCTCGCTTATTGAACATGAGCAAATTAAAACAACATTGCCGAAAGCCAAAGAGCTTCGCCCAATCATTGAAAAAATGATTACATTGGCAAAACGCGGCGATCTGCACGCACGCCGTCAGGCAGCTTCAAAGCTGAAACAAGAATCCTATGTTGCGAAACTGTTTGAAATTTTGGGCCCACGCTACAAAGACCGCCAAGGCGGTTATGTACGGGTTCTGAAAGCCGGCTTTCGTTACGGCGATATGGCGCCTATGGCGATCATCGAGTTTGTTGACCGCGATGTGGATGCCAAAGGCAAGGGCGACAAAGCCCGCGTCGCTGAAGAAGATGCAGAGGATACAGCAAGCTAAGCTGCATTAAAGATAAAATTCTAAAATATGACGGAGGCCTTCATGCAACGAAGAGCCTCCGTTTTTTGTAAAAGAAATATAGTTAACAATAGCTTGACAAAGTGATCGCCACAATTTTTAGTTGACTATACTTATTATAGAACGTCTATAGAGAATATGACTATTAAGAAGAATCTTGATCGCGAACTTAAAGAGTTGGGGATTTTATCCCCTATGGGTTATGGTATTGGTTTACATATCCGTTTCACCTCACCTTTGGTTTCGATCTATACTTGGCCACAAACATGGCAAGATCACTACACGAATAATGTTTATGGATTGCGTGACCCGATGGTTGCTTGGGCTTTCGCCAAACAAGGCGTTTGCCGGTGGAGCGAATGCCCGATCCCCGACCCTTTCAGCATTATCAAGCAAGCTGCCGAATTTGGTCTACGCTTTGGCGCAACTGTCTCATATGGACGTATTTCATCGCGCACCATTGTCGGAATCGCCCGCGATGACCGGGAGTTTACGTTAGACGAATTGGTGCAGGCACAAGATTTAGTGGCGGACTTGCATAATAAAGTCGAACTACCGGAAAACCTGACGGGTGCGCAACGCGAAGCCCTTAAGCTTGTGTCAACGGGTCACAGGTATTCAGAGGCCGCAACAGCTTTAGGTATATCTGAAAGTGCCTTCAAATTACGGCTGTCATCAGCACGCACACGCTTACTGGCGAAAACGACTGCGGAAGCGGTTCAAAGAGCTAAAGATTATAAATTATTGTAATAGGTTGGGCGTATTTTATGCCCACAGAATGTACCAGAATATCGAATGAACAATCAAAGGTGCCTATACTATGCTAGCAACGATTCTATCTTTTGATAATATTCACAATCATGGTAAACTGTTTACTGATTTGCTGCGGGCACGCCATGAAAGTTTTATTGTCGAGCGGAAGTGGGATCTGCCTGAAACCGAAGGCATGGAATTTGATCAATATGACACACCGCAAAGTCGTTGGATTGCGATCCATGATGAAGGACAGGTGTTGGGTGGTTTCAGACTGACGCCGACGACCGCAAAATGTGGGGTTTATTCT
>CAXMSA010000078.1:0-11615 GCA_964195605.1 uncultured Amylibacter sp. | reverse complement strand
GAGATGACAGCTCGAAGCAGACATAAATACATCGTGCTACCTATAACTACCTCGAGTTTAAAATGTACGATTGTATACAAACTACACTCACACCCCTGTCAATCGCAGAGTAAAAAGGGAGCAAAGCCGCGGCGCAAAACTGGTCCACTGAGTTTGTAGTTGTGCTACGCTTTGGTGCGAGTGCTCCCCATGAAGTTAACGCGTGCCAAAGCGCATGTTGGCCCGCGGGCCAACATTGTTAGGATCTTGTTTGAGTTTTGATTATTGCCTGTTTTTACGGCTGTGTTTGCGACGGTAGCTTTCGCAATCAAAAACTTAACCCCGAAGGCGTTTTTAACGAAAATAAACATAGATAAATTTGCTGTTAACGCCATAAAATTACACTAGAACTCTAAAAAGCTGGAGGATATCCTGAACTCAAATCAAAAATGTTCTGTTTCAGTTACTTCGTCTGGATACCTGACACGCCGTTTTGAGTTATCTATATCTTTCAGATTATGTGTCCAGACCTCGCCTGGCCAATGGATTTCCATCGCACCTAAGGTTGGTTTGAAAACGGCAGTGTAAAGTGTTCCAAAGCCACGGTTGAACTGGGTAGAATAAAGCGGTGGTTTTAGGAAATTCCCAATAAACTTATCTGGTGGATCATCGTGCAATGTCAAGCGTTGTAGCAAAAACCGTTCCCGCTCTACCGTTGCTGTCACTTGTGCATGACGATGCCATTCAATGTTTTCCTGATGGTTGGTTGAGATACGGGTGTGGGCCAGTACGGTGTCAGTTCCCGGACACAGATAGGCGGTGATGTAATCGCCTGATTTATCAACCGTCGTTACATTGTAAGCCATATGGCAAGGTATGGATTTCAACACTTCTATGGCGTCTTTGGTGGTGTCGCAAAATTCTAGAATATATCGTAAAATAAGAGGTACGCCAAAACCGTCCCCGACAATGCGCCGTCCCCCGAATGTCAATGAAATTGCTAGGCCCGCATCATTCATGCCGTCAACCACGCCCCACATGCCATCGGTTGTTGCAATCACCTGTTTGTCATTCCAGTGTGAGTTCAGGATGACGCTGTCTATTAACCGCGGATCATAATCATAATTGCGCACAAGCATCGGATGGTCACCCAGCCAGACAGCCTGAGAACAGCCTGAAAGGTAAGGTGGCGGGCGGTAAAAGCTTAAAAAGCGGCTTGCAATATCACCGCCACCCGCAAGTTCACACAAGGTTTCATAGGTTGGTAGCAGTTCAGGCATATAGGCTTTAATGGCGCGGTAACCAGCTAAATAGGTTTGTCGTGCTGCAATGCCTTCGCTTAGATACCACTTGCGGTAATAGGGCCAAAGCGCATCAAATCGTTGTTGCCATTGCGAACCCGCATTGGGTTCGCAAATTTTTTCGAACAGGATATCCATTGTTTAATGTCTGGCCTCTAACGGAAACGGCTACATGATTTTGAAGGCAGGATCTGAGATGGGAACCGCTTCTGCTGTTGGAACATCATCAGCTTCAAATTGTGCCTTGATGCCCTCAATCCACTGTTTGGCACGCTTCTTCAGGCCGAAGCCTTTACCCATCGCATGGCCGCGCGTTACCAAAATGCCAAGATCGGCACCTTCATAACGGTAGTCACCGGGTTGCAAAATGCGCAAAAAGAAAGCTTCATTTTCGTTGGCGACAGCGCGACGGTGATAGTCAAACCGTGAAAATTTAACTGAACCATCAGGCTGTAATGCGTATATTCCAGTTTCAGGTGCTTTATTCAGCAGATCAACAGTATCATCAGTATGCTTAATCACCATCTGGCACCATTCATCGATATTATCTGAATCTGCCCAGCGTGCGTTCAACGCCTCTACATCCAGTGAAAACGGTGTATTCGAAAATTCCAGCAGGTGGAACAAGAACAAAGGTGCGTCCGCATGGGCAAAGGCCGCATGGTTGGTCATGGAACTGGCACCCGTTACGCGCGGGTTACATTCGCCCATGTAAACTTCGCCGTCGCTTCTATCAATCAAGAAGTCCAACTCAAAATAGCCGCGATAGCCTTCTTTGCCCAATTGATCGCCAAATCTTTCGGTATATTCACGGCATTTCCGGCGGACGTTTTCATCAAAGGCATCCGGAAAAATTTCATTGCCACACCAGCCACCACGATAAGGGGTCAGTTGTTTAAAGCCGACTAGTTCAGTCATCAAAGGGCCCACAACGGTGCCTTGTTTGGTCACGCAAGCTTCAACCGCAGTGCCGCGATTGTTGATGCGTTTCATAATCTTGATCTCACCGTGCCCGACGATTTCGCTTTCGTGGCGCAAGAAATCTTTTTTAGATTTGATAAAAAATGTCGTATGCCCTGAATCGCCAAAGGCAGATTGCAAAACCAGATCAGAACCAACTGGTTTTGCCACCTCTTGCAGATGATCCCAATCCTTAATCTCGCTTAGAACATTGGGCACACTGGGAACATTGGCAGCGTCACCGATGCGCACGGTTTCAATCTTGTGGTCGATTTTTTCGCGCAAAGACGCCTTTGGAAACCAGACATCTACGCCCAGTTCTTTGCAGATTTTTTCAACCCGCGCATCAAACATCAAGAACACCATCACAGGTTTTTTCTTGCAGGCCTTTAGCAGATCGACAACTTCTTTGTGTTCCAGCAAATAAGCATTGATATCTTCAATAGACTCAAATTCCGGGTGTTCGACTTCGGTTGGAACAAACACATTGGGATGACGGCCATCATAGCAATCAATATAGCTGATGAACTTGAAGTTACGGCACCATTCATCAATGCCCAATAGATTGAAATTAGTGGCGCTGACAAAGAAAATTGGACGCTCGTTACGGTGAAAATATCTGCGGATATCTGAAATAGTCTCTAGGTGTTTAACTTTTGAATTTGGCCTTTTGGCCATTTTATTTGCAGCTTTCTCAGCCATCTGTATCTCTCCCTTTTGTTTTTATACGTTCTTGCAATGCCGCTTCGGTAAAGACACGTAGACCCAGTTCAGGGCGGTATCCGTGAATTTCTGTGACATCAAGTTTAGTTAAAAATTCAATAATTTCCGGGCTTGCCACTTGTCCGGGGACAAGAATTGGAAAACCTGGTGGGTAGGGGATTATGAATGAGGCCGAGACCACATCGCGCCCGCCAGCCATAGCATTTCCAATTTCGTTATCTTCCAAGCTAAGATATTCGCAATTTTCCGCGTCATAAGCCAAGAAAAACGCCGATCTTGAATCGCCTTCAGCAACTTTACCGTCCAGACTTTTACGGAATGCATCATGAAAACGTGAAAAGTCGGGTAATGGCGGTAGGTCTTCGACGATTGATTTAACTTTTTTAGCGTGAACTTTGCGTTCAGCAGGGCTCATGTCTTCCAGCTCATGCTCAAGTTCGCGTGCTATTTTGACCAGAACCTCGATCAGGTAAGCGACGGAACTGCGTGTTGTCCCAATATTGGTCATAAACAGAACTGTATTGCGTGAGGTTTTGTTTACCTGAATGCCGTATTTATCCATCAGGATCTTGTTCTTGAAAGTTTCACCGTCACGCCCTGTGGCACCTACAAACAGTGTGACGCGGGTGGCATCAAGACAGAATTCATCGCTTTCCCAAGCTTTCCAGATATCCTGCCAGCCATGGTCAGGGTCATAATAGCTTTCAATACCGGACTGGCGGTATTGTTCGGGCACCATGTTGCCAACAGTCAGAACTTTGAAGTATTTCTTCAACAATGGTTGGGTCATGATGCTTTGACGTAGCACCATTGCCATTTCAACTTGTTTTTGAACTAGTTCAAAACCTTCCAGTTCAACCTGCCGCCGCCCGACATCCAAGGATGCTAGGATTTGGTAGTTTGGTGACGTTGACGTGTGGGTCATAAAGGCTTCGTGAAACGACTCTTCTACACGGGTTTTATAAAGTTGGTCATTGATATGGATCATCGACCCTTGCCGCAAAGCAGTCAGGGTTTTGTGGGTGGATTGTGTCGCGTAAGTTCGCACGCTTACAGTATCCGGGTCAGGGTACAGACGGCGGTCAAGCCAGACATCGATATCATCCGGATCAAGATTGGCGGTTTCTTGTTTATATGCTTCATATTCTATGCGGTATTCGTCTGATTTGTAACGTTCCCGTAGTGTATTTGCTGAATGCATTGCTGTGCGTTGGCGATATGTTGGGCCAAAGCGGGCAAAACCGAACCATGCTTCATCCCAAAGGAAAACGAGGTCGGGTTTGATCGCCAGACATTCTTCCATAACGCGTTGTACATTGTAAACGATGCCGTCAAAGGTACAGTTGGTCAGCAACAGCATTTTAACCCTGTGTAACTTGCCTTCGGCCTTCAGCATCAACAATGTTTCTTTGATCGAACGCAGTGGCACCGCGCCATACATCGAATATTGACTAAGGGGGTAGCTATCAAGATAGACTACATTGGCCCCTGATAGTACCATACCATAATGGTGTGATTTGTGGCAGTCGCGGTCAATCAGAACAATGTCATCGGGGCGTATCAGTGCCTGCACTACGATTTTATTACAGGTCGAGGTGCCGTTGGTGGCAAAGAAGGTTTGTTTTGAGCCAAAAGCCCGTGCAGTTAAATCCTGCGCTTCTCTGATCGGGCCTTGGGGCTCCAACAGGCTGTCCAGCCCACCCGAAGTTGATGAGGTTTCCGCCAGAAAAATATTCAGCCCGTAAAACTCGCCCATATCCTTGATCCAGTGGGATTTCAGGATGGATTTACCGCGAGAGATAGGCAGAGCATGGAAAACCCCTGTGGGTTTTGCGGAATATTCCTTTAGTGCTGTGAAAAAAGGCGTTTGATAACGATCTTGGATACCGCGCAAAACATTCAGGTGCTGCTCAAAGTAATCCTCAGTGTTATAAAATATCCGACGGCATGTGTTGCCGATCTTGCCTGCGATTTCTTCAACCGAACGATCCGTTACCAGAAAGAGATCAAGCTCTGGCCTGATTTTTGCAATGGTATCAGCCAGGATCGGGCCATATTCACTGCTGTCGACAATATCTATATCTGCGTGCTTGGCCTGTTCAAGATAGGTTTGTATCATTGGCAGATCATTTTCTGAATGCAGATCAAAACCGTACTTGATAATCACAGATTGGATTGAGTGGTTTAATGACACGGCAATCAACGCATCATCCAGACTTGAGACAAAAACCGGTGAATAGGTGAATTTGTCTTCATCGCGGCGCAGATTGGCAAGGGCAATGCGCTGGGCTTCCATCTGTTTTTGTGTTAGTTTATCAACGATCAGAATTTCAAAGTAATGTCGCTTGCGAACCCGATCCCCGTCGGAAAATGTGCCACTTTCTGTAACCCCTTCCGCGTCTGCATCAGTAATATGGGGATCCATCAGGTTAATGTGTTTGCGTCTATATTCACCGCTCATTAAGGCGCTGGTGACGCAGGCAATACGGCGTGACAGGGCATCGAAATCTTCGATTTCTTCATCGCGCGTGATCTGAAGCATCAATTGATGGCCAGGGAAAGCCCAGTAAACTTCTATCGGGGATAGGTAGGCGATCAGTTCGCGAACGGTTTTACGATGTTCTTTGGTGTTTGGGCGGCCGTTTGCAAGTTGTCGTGCAACGCTTTTAAGCTTATTCCATGTATCGATACGATACTGTGATGCATTATAATAATGACTAAGTGATTTTCTTTTTTGTTCTGTTTTTTGTTTTTTAGCCATATTCCCCCACTTAACCCGCCATATGGCATGACGGGTATTTGATTATTATTTGTTTGCTGCAATTCCAGTAATAACGTTCAATTCGGTTACATTAGATATCTTGGCCGTAGATTGGTTGCGTTTTGGCATTTGCAACGGCCCAAGTGCATTCTGGTAAGAGTGATCGAATGAGGTGTCATCGTAAACGGTGAAATCAGCCTTGCGATCCCGGAAACTTTTCATCACCTGACCAAGTCCGTTTTGGCCCAATTCGCGTTGACGTCTGACAACATCAAGATCAACTTCGATAGGGATTATTTCTTCGTTACCACGGGCTTCATATAACATATTGCCGCCGGGGCCTACAACGCATGACCGCCCTAAACCGCCTGCGTCGATGCCATTTATATCAACCACATAGCATTGGAACTGCGCCGCGGTTGCCCGTGCAATGGCTAATTCCACATCACGATCAGTTGTGCCGGTTAAAACCGGATGCAGCAAAACCTCTACCCCCTTGGATACAAGGGTTCGTGTGGTTTCAGGGAACCAGATATCATAGCAAATTGACAGACCGAAACGACCCACTTCAGGCACATCAAAAATAAGAAAATCATCGCCGCTTTCAATGCCTATCTCATAAGGCATAAACGGGAACATCTTATCATATTTGCCGATAATTTCACCATTTGGATTGATCACAACAGACGTATTGTAGATTTTCCCATGGCGACGTTCAAACATTGACCCCGGGATCAGCCAGATTTTGTGGTGCCGCGCCAGTTCCTGAAACATCTTGATGTCTTCTTCAAGGCTTTCAGGGTGGTTGTGGATAAGTGGGCCATAAGGTGCAAGCTCACTAAACAGGATCATATCAATCCAAGAAAACCTGCTCATCGCTATGTTTATGCGATGCTTCATGCCTTCCACGTTGCTTTCTGTGGCAGAGACGGCCATTTGGATGCCTGCTATTGAAAAGGGGGTCATTAATATTCCTGCCTTTGGTACTCAGTTAACTGTAGAATGACATGCAACGATACGATGTAAACACCAAACCTTTGCTTCAAGTGAAAAATACTGATGCAAATATTCGCTGTGAAAGCCCCGTATCGTTGCTAATTGGTATTTATTTTGCGGCAGAGGCCGCGGCATTGCTTTCCTCTGATAAATCAATATTGCGGATATCTATCGTTGGAATGTCTTCATTTGTTGCGGTTTCTGCTTCTTCTGTTTGTTCAGCTTCCGGTGCATAAAGTGCAGCGACGCGTTTGGTCAGTTCAGCCTTGCTGACAGCTTCTACGCGTTTGCTTAATGTCCATACATGGCCGAACGGGTCAATAATGCGCCCTGTGCGTTCGCCCCAATATGTATCTTCGATTGGTAATACGATGCTTGCGCCAGCCTCTCTTGCGCGTTCCCAAGCATCATCTAAATCATCAAGATACAGTTGTACTGACCCTGAGGTGCCGCCCAATGATATTGGTGATACGATGCCGAATTCCGGCACTTCGTCACACAGGTGAATTACGGAATTACCGATTTTTAGCTCTGCTCGCCAAATGATCAGACCATCGTTGCCATATAAGCGAGATAGTTCTGTTGCGCCAAAAACGTTTGTGTAAAACTCTATTGCCGCTGCTGCGTTGCGTACCACAAGTGCAGGTGTTGCGGTCCGATAGCCTGACGGAATTGCGTTAACTTTTCGTGCCATTTTAGTGTAACCTCTTTACTAGATGGATAGCATCCGCGATATATAGCAGACAGTATGGGTCATACTGTGTCATAAGTTATGAAAGCAGTCAACACTATGGATCAAGATGTAAGGCTGGGCGTCGCATTTACCATAACGCAGGCTGATTTGTCGTTTCTGCGTGAGAACATGCGGCTGGGTGAGCATCCTGTGGTTTACCGTGTTCATCGCAAACAAAAAGGTGGGGGGTTTGGGGATCAAGACAAACATCCGTTTGCCTGGGGTGTTCTGGTCTATGTTGATGGGCAGCTGGCGCGGATCAATAGTGCGCGCGGTACTGGACGGGAATGGAATGATCTGGATAAAGTCGAACGTTGGTTGCGCGGGCAGGGCTTTAATATCTGGTGGACCCGTAATGACTTGGAAGAAGTTTACGCCCAAGGGGGAATACATGAAGAAAAAACAGATCCAATGCCTTTACAAGCGGTTACAGATTTACCCGATGGGCCTGCGTTAAAACCAAGTAAATTCAGCATTAAATGACATTATGGTCTTTAACCGAGATAATTTATCTGGTCATAATGAGTTTTGATGAATTGGCTTAAGGGGGAAGCGAATTACATGTCAGATACGATTATTACCACCAAGAATAAGGGTTGGGTTGAAATAACGTTGAACCGACCTGACAGGTTAAATTCATTTACTGATGAAATGCACAGGGCTTTACGGGCAAATTTAACCGATGCGGCAAATGATGTGAATGTACGTGCGGTTTTGCTGACTGGTGCGGGCCGTGGGTTTTGCGCAGGTCAGGATCTGGAAGACCGTGATCCGCGCAAGAGTGACAGCCCCCCCGATTTGGGTGACACCCTTGAAACATTTTACAATCCTCTGGTGCGTTTGATCCGTGGCATGGAAAAACCTGTTATATGTGCCGTTAACGGAGTGGCCGCCGGGGCGGGCGCAAATATTGCTTTGGCTTGTGATATTGTTTTGGCCAGTGATAAGGCTAAATTCATACAATCTTTTGCAAATGTCGGATTGGTTCCCGATGCAGGTGGTACATGGAGCTTAACCCACTTACTGGGCTTGGCGCGCGCCAAGGGTTTGGCTTTGACAGGCGAACCGATTCTGGCAGAAACGGCACAGGAATGGGGGCTGATCTGGAAGGTTGTCGCGGGGGATGAATTGATGGATGAAGCCCGTGCCTTGGCCGCAAAGCTGGCGGGTGGGCCAACGGTTGGCCTTGCACTTACCAAACAGGCTATAAATGCAGCAGGCCACAATTCTTTTGATGAACAGTTAAAGCTTGAAGCTAAGTTACAACAGGTTTGTGGGCGCAGCGTTGATTATAAAGAAGGTGTGAGCGCCTTTCTTGAAAAACGTCCGCCAAAATTCACCGGCCGCCAATAATGATATTGAGTAAGGAAAACATATGACTGACGCTTATTTGTGTGAGGGCTTACGCACACCTATTGGCCGCTATGGCGGTGCATTGTCATCGATAAGGCCTGATGATCTGTTAGCGGGCGTCATGCGTAAGCTTGTTGCTAATGCCAATAATCTTGATCCGGCCGCGATTGATGATGTGGTCATTGGGTGTGCCAATCAGGCAGGTGAAGATAACAGGAATGTTGCCCGTATGGCAGCGCTTTTAGCAGGCCTGCCCGATACTGTGGGAGGGGTTACATTAAACCGTTTATGTGGCTCAGGGCTGGATGCAATCGGGATGGCTGCACGCACAATCCGTTCTGGCGAAAATGATTTGATCCTTGCAGGCGGTGTTGAAAGTATGAGTCGTGCGCCGATGGTGATGGGCAAGGCGGAAACCGCGTTTTCGCGTAAAGCGGAACTGTATGACACAACCATTGGCTGGCGGTTTATCAACCGTAAACTGAAAGAACAATATGGTACTGATGCGATGCCTGAAACGGCTGAGAACCTAGCTGAAGACTTTGATATTTCGCGCGAAGATCAGGATAGCTTTGCTTATCGCTCTCAGGAAAAAGCGGCCCGTGCCATAGCATCGGGGCGTTTGGCGCAGGAGATTACGCCTGTGTCGATCCCGCAGCGGCGTAAAGATCCTGTTATCTTTGATACCGATGAACATCCGCGCCTTACCTCGTTGGAAAAACTGGCAAGCCTGTCAACACCGTTTCGCGATGGTGGTACTGTCACTGCGGGCAATGCCTCTGGTGTTAATGATGGTGCGGCAGCGGTTTTAATCGCCTCAAAAGCTGCTGTTGAAAAATACGGGCTAACCCCGAAAGCACGGATTACTGGAACGGCCATTGCAGGGGTGCCACCGCGTATTATGGGTATTGGTCCTGCACCTGCGACGCAAAAACTTTTGGCGCGTTTGAATTTGGGTATTGGTGATATTGATTTGATCGAACTGAACGAAGCGTTTGCATGTCAGGGTTTGGCGGTTCTGCGCCAAATCGGCCTTGCAGATGACGCTGATTTCGTGAACCCCAACGGGGGGGCAATTGCCCTTGGGCACCCTTTGGGCATGTCGGGCACACGTGTGGCATTGAGCGCGGCTATTGAATTGCAAAACCAACAGATGAACCGTGCGTTATGTACAATGTGTATTGGTGTTGGCCAGGGTATCGCCTTGATGCTTGAACGTGTGTAAGCCGCACGGCCGATGGAATGTCCATTAGCGCCCCCGGTCAATATCCTTGGATTTAAAAGTGCCGAGCAATTTTAAGTACTCTTTGCTTAATTCCATATTGCTGACCAAATGTAAGTTTTTGCCTAAGCCTGTTATTTGCACCATATTTTGCGCTGATAGTGCGCTGAACTTTGTATGATCAACTGCAAAAATTGACTGTTTTGAAATTGACGACATGGCCGTTGCAATATCTGCTTCGCATTGCTCACG
Source organism: uncultured Amylibacter sp. (assembly GCA_964195605.1). Classification (GTDB taxonomy): domain Bacteria; phylum Pseudomonadota; class Alphaproteobacteria; order Rhodobacterales; family Rhodobacteraceae; genus Amylibacter. Next base: position 1,335 of record CAXMSA010000078.1, on the reverse strand, counting down.
CACTAAAAAACCGCGTTTCGGGTGAACTTGAGATGCTGTCAGGATGCAGGTGTGTACCTCCATGCGTTCTATGGTTTCAAACGCGGTGCGGTCAAACGCGGCGCCATCGTGATCACGCAGTTGCGTACCGGCCATGAACACACGGTTTCCAGGCATCATTGCCAATGTGCTGGCGACATAAGCTGAATTGGTAACGATGGTAAGATTGCGTTTTACCCGTAAGGCTTGTGCCACAAAGCCAGCAGTAGAGCCTGTGTCTATGGCTAGGCTTTGGCCGTCTTTGACCATATCGGCAACTTTGGCGGCCAATGTCGCTTTAGCTGTGCGGTTGTGTTGCATGCGGGTTTGAAAAGGGGCCGTCATTGGGTTTTCAATGGCTTTAATCGCACCGTGGATTTTTTGCACCTTACCGCCTTCAACCATCGGCTTGATGATACGGCGCACGGTTTGGTCGGATACATTCAACAAATTGGACATCTCTGAAACAGTCATTGTGCCACGTAAGGCAATCGCGCTTTCAATTTGTTGGGTGTACTTGCTCATATGGTAATTAACCTTGGTTCTGACCTTAAATACTTTGCTTGTTATGGCATGGTATAACAACATAAAGCAACAAAATTTGTTGTACTATGTTGCTTTATGTTGTTACTTAAAGAAAAAAACAATAGGATTCTATGCGATGGCAGAACATGCGGTAAAACATCTGATCATAGGTGGTGGTATAATCGGCTGCTCGATTGCCTATCATCTAGCGAAGAATGGCGAAACGGATGTGGTCCTGCTGGAAAAAGCATCGCTGACCGAGGGTGCCACATGGCATGCGGCGGGGCTGGTTGGGCAGTTGCGCTCATCGCGCAACACCACACGGATGTTGAAACGTTCAGTGGCGATGTATGACCAGTTAGAGGCAGAAACCGGCATGGCGTTCGACTGGAAAAAGGTCGGCAGCCTGCGCCTGGCGGCAACTAAGGAGCGGTTGTTAGAGGCCAAACGGCTGACCACAATGGCGCGTAGTTTTGATCTTGAAATGGAAATGATCACGGCTGCCGAGGCCAAAGACCTATTCCCTTATATCGATGCAACAGGGCTGGAAGGCGCGGCGTTTATACCGTCGGACGGCCATGTTGACCCCGCCAGCCTGTGTCAGGCTGTGGCGGCGGGTGCGCGCAAATACGGCGCGCAAATCAAGCAAGGCGTGACGGTGCTGGATTTTAAAATCACAAACGGGCGGGTCACCAAGGTGATAACCTCGAACGGGGATTATGAAGCCGATACCGTGGTGCTGGCCGCGGGCATGTGGAGCCGCGAATTGGGTGCGAAACTGGGACTGCAAGT
>CAXMSA010000077.1:0-11669 GCA_964195605.1 uncultured Amylibacter sp. | reverse complement strand
TGAACCAATGCTAACCCAATGGATAAAGCCCGATCAATCGGCACCAACCCATGCGTCATATCATCGGCATCACAACCACATCCTAATTTATCCAGTCGTTGTAAAACCGCCATAACTGATGCTCCATATATCTATCCGCATCGTTGCGGTATAAATATGCGTAGCCCATTAAGCCCTATTTGTAATTGATCTAAGTCAAGGTGACGGGCTTGTTAGCTGGTTTTTAATCTGTAACCTCATCACGGATAGCATCGCATTCCTTGAACACATCCTTAAGGCAAATTTTACAAATCTTGCGGTTTAAATCTTTCGTCGCATCCGTCACCGCTTCACCTTTAGAGCTGAATAAATGATCTTCACCCAATTCAGCTATGACATGCAGTTTACGCAAGCTACTGATCAGTGGTGGGAACAGGGCTACAATACGAAAAGACCCGCCTTTGGATTTGGTATCGCGGATTGTATCAATCAATAAATCCGCGCCCGCCAGATCAATTTTCCCAACCCCTTTCAGGTACAGGATCATATGAATTTGCTTGGGGTTTTCGCGGCGCATCTTTTTGATCTTATGCTCTACATGCTCGACCGAGCCAAAATAAAGCGGGCCGTCAAGACGAAAGGTTGCAAGTTGCGGGCACTGGTCTATGTCATGTGCCTGGACATCCCTAAATTTCCGATCCCCCGATGGCATCGTCACGGGGGCAGTTATTGGCAATTCAGGATGTGCGCTATCATAGATAAAAACACAAAGTGACGCGATAACACCCACATAAATCGCAAAATCCAGTTCCACCAAAAGGCCGGCTGCCAGTGTTAAAACCAAAATAACCGTTTCAGGGCTTTTTGATGTAATGATATGACTGATCTCTTTCACATCAATTAGTTTCCAAGCCACAAACAGGATCAAACCTGCCATTGCGGGGGTCGGAATATAGGCAACCAGTGGTGCTATAAAAACCAGAATTAGACCCAAAAACAAGCTGGCAAAAATACCCGACAAGGGCGAGTTTGCCCCAACGGCAGCATTTAATCCGCTGCGGGTAAAAGACCCGGACCCTGCATAACACTGGAAAAATCCACCGACAACATTTGACAGACCCTGACCTATCATTTCTTGGTTGGCATCAAACTGCTCTTTACGGCGCACAGCAAAAGCCCTGCCAATGGAAATCGCTTCCAGCAAACCCACAAGTGCAATCGCCGCAGCACCCGGCGCAAGTGTTCCGATGTCACGCAACACACCGGTTGGCGGCGTAAATTGCAGTGCAAGTGGGGGCAATGCACCAACCATTGAAACACCGTTGCTTGCCGCATCCAGCATCCACGCCAGAAAAGACCCCGCCAGCAAAGCAATCAAAAATCCGGGCAGTTTAGGCGAAAGCTTCTGCAAAATAATCGCGGTACCCAGTGTGGTCCCCGCGACTAACAATGCCAAAGAGTTTATCTCGGTAATATGTTCAAACAGTTGCAACAGGCGTTCAAGCACATTGCCGCCCCGTTCCACATGTACACCCAAAGCCCCTGCCAACTGACTGACCGCAATCAATAACGCGGCCGCAGCGGTAAAAGCCGTCATAACCGAGTGCGAAACAAAAGAAACCAGCCCACCTAGTCGCCCAAATCCCGCAGCCATCTGAAACAGGCCAACAAGAATAGTCATCATCAAGGCCAGTTCAATATACCGCGCGCTTTCAGGCACAGCCATGCCATTCAACGTGGCGAATAACACCGCTGAAATTGCAGTCGTTGGCCCAGAGATCATAATCATAGACGAGCCAAAAATTGCAGCCACAATCGCTGTAATCATCGCCGTATAAAGCCCGTATTCGGGTGGCAACCCTGCAATCGTCGCAAAGGCCACGCCTTGGGGTAAAACAATTGCAGCATTAATAAAGCCGGCATAGGCATCAGCCGAAACACGCCGTCCAGTCAGATCAGAGACCCATGAGAAGTCTGGTATAAACGATGATATCTGCATGAAGTATGCAACTTTCATTATGTAAGCTTGGCGAATACGGCAGTCTTTACCTTTCTTTTGTAAAAAAATAAATGGCAAAGCAACTTAATTCATACATTCGGATTTTCCAACCAGAAACGCTTGTTTGCCGATTTATATCACCTATAAAGTTCTGAACAGCATCAAAGGATACTGCAAGCCCATGTTCGATAATACATTCGAAATTCTACAAATCGTCTTTGCTGACATTATTTTATCAGGCGATAATGCCCTTGTTATCGGTATGGCCGCGTCCAGCCTATCACCCGAACTGCGCAAAAAAGCAATCTTCATGGGCATGGGCATGGCCGCGGCCCTGCGCATATTCTTTGCAGCCATAATCATGAAAGCCATGACCAAATACGCCTGGCGTAGCTGGGCTGGCCATATCTTTTTGGTCTATTTAAGTCTGGATATGATCCACGACGTTTGGCCGGAAATTGCCACCATGATCGGTGTGGGGTAACCCGTTGACGGCAAAACCCTACGATTACTGTATTATCGGGGCAGGCATTATCGGCCTTACCATTGCGTATGAGTTAACCAAAAAACACCCCTCTGCACGCCTTATTATTGTGGATAAGGAAACCGGTGCGGCACAGCACCAAACAGGTCGTAACTCTGGTGTTATCCATGCAGGCGTTTACTATACGCCCGGCAGCCTGAAAGCCACGCTTTGCCGTAAAGGCGTACCTGCTATCGTTGATTTTTGCGCAAAACATCAGGTGCCCTATGATCAATGTGGCAAACTTATTGTGGCCGTTGATAATGAAGAGGCCTCCCGCTTGGGCGATCTTTATAAACGCGGTCAGGAAAACGGCATTCAGGTTAAACATATAAGCAAGTCTGAAATGGCTGAAATCGAACCCGCAATAAAAGGTGTTTCTGCAATCTTTTCACCGACAACAGGTATCGTTGATTATGCAGGCATCTGTCATAAACTGGTAGAGTTGTTAACAGCGCAAGGCGTGACTTTTCAGTTTGGCGCAGTTGTAACAAAATTACTTGAAACAAGTGATATGACAACAATTGAAACGATGCAAAGTGCCATTCAAGCCAAGCAACTTATCGTATGTGCAGGCCTGCAAGCAGACCGTCTGGCCGACATGATGGGCCTTGCAGATGACTTTCGTATCATCCCGTTTCGCGGTGAATATTTCCGCTTGGCCGAAAAACACGACGCAATCGTCAATCACCTGATATACCCTGTCCCCAAACCGGGCCTGCCTTTTCTGGGGGTTCACTTAACCAAAATGGTCGGCGGCTATACCACTGTTGGGCCAAATGCCGTGCTGTCCCTTGGCCGTGAAGACTACCAACGCTCGTTTTTTGAACCCGTCGACACATGGCGCACGGTTTCCTACCCAGGCTTTTGGAAACTGATGAACCGCTTCAAACTGGCAGGCTTGTCAGAGCTGAAACGCAGCCTGTCAAAATCCGCCTATATGAAAGAGGTGCATCGTTATTGCAGCTCAATTTCAGTTGAAGATTTAAAACCTTACCGCACAGGTATCCGCGCACAAGCGGTTGATAGCAACGGCAATATGATCGACGATTTTCTCATCAAGAAAACTGCACGATCCGTTCATGTCTGCAATGCACCATCGCCTGCGGCCACGTCCGCTTTTGCGATTGCCACCCACTTGTTTGAAACCGGTCAGTTATAGAACGTCTTTGGCAACCTTATCCAAAGCCACTTCCACGCGTTGGAACATGTCTTTGACCTGATCTTCGGTAATAATCAGCGGTGGGCAAAACGCCATCACATCAAACATATTGCGTGAAATCACCCCGTTATCCAAAAATGCGGCATTGCCCAAGACCCCCAGTTGACCGGGCGCATCAAGGCCTTTCTTGGTGGTCTTATCCGTCACCAGATCCAAGGCCCCGATCAAGCCGACACCGCGGGCTTCACCAACCAGCGGATGGCTTTCAAATTCACGCAAAGCTTTTTGGAAAAATGTGCCCAGCTCTGCTGCATGTGCAACCAGCTCACGTTCTTCAATAATCTTCAGGTTTTCTAACGCAATCGCCGCCCCCACAGGGTGCGCACCACTGGTGAACCCATGACCAAGAACACCGATCCTGCCAGACTCTTCGGCAATTGGGTCATAAACCCTATCATTGAGCATAAACGCAGAAAGCGGAAAATAGGTTGATGTGATCTGCTTTGACATCACGATCACATCAGGCTTCATGCCGTAAGTTTCCGAACCAAACATTTTGCCGGTGCGGCCAAAGCCACAGATCACTTCATCTGCAACCAGCAAAATGTCATACTTGGCCAAAACCGCCTGTATCTTTTCCCAATAGGTTGCAGGTGGCACGACGACACCGCCTGCCCCCATAACAGGCTCCGCAAACATCGCGGCAAAGGTTTCAGGGCCTTCTTTAATAATCAACGCTTCCAGATCATCCGCACATCGGGTGGCAAACGCCTGTTCAGACTCACCATCTTGCCCTTCGCGCCAGTAATGCGGACAAGTGGTATGCAACACGCCTTCAATCGGTAGATCAAAACTACGGTGGTTATTCGGCAAGCCGGTCAGGCTAGCTGACGCAATCGTTACCCCGTGATACCCTCGGATACGGCTGATCAGTTTCTTGCGCTCAGGCTGGCCCATAGCATTTGAGCGATAGCGCAACATTTTCATTACCGTATCATTGGCCTCTGAACCCGAATTGGTGAAGAACACCTTTGACATCGGCACAGGTGCCAGCCCAATCAGTTTTTCCGCCAGATCAATCACAGGCCCATGGCTACGGTGCCCAAAATTATGGGCAAACGGCAAAGCCTGCATCTGCTTGGTGGCCGCATCAACCAAACGCTGCTCGGAAAATCCCAATGCGGTTGACCAAAGCCCGGCCATCGCCTCAATATATTTATTGCCCTCATTGTCGCGCACATAAATCCCGTCACCGCTTTCAATGATCATCGGGCCAACATCTGCATGGGTTACCGCGTTGGTATATGAATGAAAGTGATACGCAATATCGCGGGCTTCGGGTGAATTTTTATGTACAGTCATTACGTCCTCCATTTTTCGCCACGTTGTGGGGAATTTGATCAAATTACAAGTGGTAAATTACATCAGTTTACGCAATTCAAATTTCTGGATTTTCCCGGTCGCGGTTTTTGGCAGTTCCCCAAAAATCACCTGTTTCGGCCGCTTGAAACTTGCAAGATTATCACGGCAGAAATCAATGATTTCCTGTTCCGTGGCTGTGGCTCCATCTTTCAGCTCAATAAATGCACAAGGCACCTCGCCCCATTTATCATCTGGCTTGGCAACCACGGCAGCCAATGAAACCGCAGGGTGGCGGTGCAACGCCCCTTCTATTTCAACCGATGAAATATTCTCGCCGCCTGAAATAATAATATCCTTCAAGCGATCCTTCACTTGGGCATAGCCGTTGGGGTGCATCACTGCCAAATCGCCGGTGTGAAACCAGCCGCCTTCAAATGCCTCTGCCGTGGCTTGCGCATTTTTCAGATAACCTTTCATCGTGGCATTGCCGCGCATCAATATCTCGCCAATAGTTTCACCATCTGCAGGCACATCCGTCATGGTTTCAGTATCTACTACGCGCATATCTTCCATCATCACCATGATGGCACCAGTACGCGCCTTAATTTCGGACCGCGCACCGGTATCTAGCCCGTCCCATTGTGCATTCCAGGCACACATCAACGTATGTCCGTAAGTTTCCGTCAGCCCGTAAACCTGCGTTACATTAAACCCAAGGTCTTCTATCCCTTCCAGAATAGCCGCGGGCGGCGGCGCACCTGCAGTGAATATCTCGATCGCATGATCAAACGGTTTGCGATCCGCATCATCCGCATTTACGATCATCCCCAGCACAATCGGCGCCCCGCCAAAATAACCGATCTTATGGGTCTCTATCGCATCATAAATCACTTTCGCCGTCACAACCCGCGTACATATAATAGTCCCCGCCATAGCCGCCATCGCCCATGAATGACACCAGCCATTGCAATGAAACATCGGCACAATCGCCAGATACATTGGGTGGCGCGGCAAAGGCCAGTCTGACACCGTACCGATAGCCATCAGATAGGCCCCGCGGTGATGGTAAACCACACCCTTTGGCTTGCTTGTGGTCCCAGACGTATAGTTCAGTGCCAGCGCATCCCATTCATCGCCCGGCATTTCCCAATTGGCATCAGCATCGCCCATGTCCAAAAATGCCTCATAATCCATCACGCCCACACTGCGGGGGTGATCATTCGCCTGCGTATCCAGAATATCTATCACCAGCAAATCAGGGTTATCCAGCTGCGCAATCGCGTTGGCCCCTTCTGGTGACAATTCCGCGTCAATAATCACCGCGCGGGCCTCACCATGTTCCAGAATATAAGCAATCGTATCCGCATCCAAACGCGTGTTGATCGTGTTCAACACCGCACCCGACATCGGAATACCAAAATGCGCTTCAACCATTTCGGGTGAGTTCGCAGACAGGATAGAGACCGTATCCCCTTTGCTTATCCCATGTGTTTTCAGTGCAGAGGCCAGTTGGCGACACCGCCCATAAACCTGCCCCCAGCTATAGCGCCGGCTCCCGTAAATCGTGGCGGGATGATCGGGAAATATCAAGGCCGTGCGTGACAGAAATGACAACGGCGACAGTGCTACAAAGTTTGCCGCATTCCGCTCAAAACACCCAAATTTATTCAGATCGACCATGTTAACCCCTAATTCCGAACAGCTTGCCCTGTATCCAACAAGCTTGCAATCCGTACACGGCTTTCCTTGGTTTTAGCCAAGGTCAAAAACGCGGCCCGCTCCCGATCATACAAATCCTGCTCACTTTGTTGCAAGGGTGCATCCCCGTCCGCATTCACCACAATCGTTGCCACCTGCATCGCCACGGTTTTATCATGCGGGCAGAACATTCCGTCATCCAGACCTTTTTGCATAAAATCCGACATCCGCGTCAGCAACGCATTTCCGGGCAGTTCAAACACAGGCGGCGTTGGCGGCACATAACCCGCCTGCAAATCTGTCAAAGCATCTGTTGCCGCAACCACCAACTTATCACGATTGATCACCTCTATATCTCTATCAGGTAGAAAATACTGATAGCGCGCAGACATGTCAGGGCTACTGCCAATCTGCCCATATCCAATTTGCATCCAAGCATTCCAAGCCGCCTTTTCCCAGTCACCCGTTGCCTGAAACCACCGCCAAAGTGTTTCTTTCACGCCACCACCGCCCGGCACCACACCGACGCCGGTTTCAACCAGACCGAATACCGTATTGGTATGGGCAACAACTTTATCACAATGCAATAAAACCTCAAAACCACCACCAATGCTTAGACCAGATGGTGCGCCAACCACAGGCACAGGCGCATATTTCAACGCTTTCACCGCTTGTTGGAAAGCGTTCAGAAAACCATCCATACCGTCCCAATCACCCGCTTCAATGAAGGCACGGAAACGATTCAGATCAACTCCTGCCGAAAAATGCTGCGCATCATTATGTACCAATATCCCGCGCCCGTGATCCAATGCAGCTGCCGCAACTATTTCCATCGAGGCCCCGGTTAACGCGTTAGCCTTAGAGTGGAACTCGATAAGGCGCAGGTCACCTTCCAACGCATAAAGACTTGCCGCTTCATTGCGTAGAATTGGGGTCAACGTGCGTTTGGTCATATGAAACCGCACCGTGCCTTCAGGCAAAACCACAGGCGCAGGCAGACCATCAGTATCGTTGCCGTCAAAGACCCGCACCGTCAGTGTATCCCCTACTACCGCATAAAACGGCTTGTTCATCTGCAATGCCATCGGCACTTGCATACCCGCCTCTTCAACCAAGGCCTTCACAGTATTGCCGCCAAGTGCATCCATCATTTCAAACGGCCCGCGCACCCAATTGAAGCCCAGCTTCATCGCGTCATCAATATCCTGCGGGCTTGTTGTCACATCAGGGATCAAATCCGCAGCATAGGCAAAAACGCGGCCCAGCATGCGGCGGCAAAACGTAGTTTGCGCGTCATTTCCTGCAATCAACCCGATCAGGGTTTCATGCCCTAAAGCTTGTTCTTCAGCCGCTTTCACAGCCTTGGCAGGTAGCGCGGAAATTCGCGCGCGCATCTGGCCTGTTGCCAAATCAACCGCCAGTTCTTGCCCGTCAACATTTCGGTAAAAACCGCCCTTGCCCTTGTCACCGGTATAACCCGCGGCCACCATTTCACCGATCAACGGCATAACAGGATTCCCCTTGGTGCCAATGGCGTGAAACACGTCACCTTTGGGCAAAATAACCCCTAATGTGTCAACCACATCGGACATCAGATCAACCCCGATCAAATCATATAGCCCAAACACACCGGTTTTCGGAATGCCCATCGGGCGGCCCATCAATGCATCGGCCTCTTCTATAGTCAAACCCAGTTGATAGGCCTCATCCATGCCAACCTGCAAGGCAAACACGCCAACACGGTTGCCAAGGAAACCGGGCGTATCATTGCAGCGCACCACACCCTTACCCATGATCGTGTCATTGTAAGCGGCCAGGCTATCCATAACCGCCTCATCAGTGTCAGCCCCGCGTACTAATTCCAGCAGGCGCATGTAGCGCACCGGGTTAAAGTAATGCGTGATCGCAAAGCGTTTGCGAAAAGCTACCGGCATGTCTTCCACCAGCAGCGAAATTGGAATGGTCGAAGTGTTCGAGGTCACAATACAATCGTCCGAAATTACAGTGTTTAAGCGTGCATAAAAGTCTTTCTTAATGTCCAGACGTTCAACAATTGCTTCCACAATCCAGTCGCATTCCGCCAGCTTGTCAAAATCATCACGGATATTACCGAGCTCAATCAGATCAGCGCGCTTCTTGTTTACCAGTGCAGGCGGATCGGATTTCAGCAAACGTTCTTTCGCCGCCTTTACAACCCCGTAAGCATCATCGTCACGCGGTAAATCCAGCAGCAAAACCCCTTGCCCCGCATTAGCGATTTGTGCGGCAATCCCCGCACCCATGGTTCCTGCTCCTATCACAGCTATTCTTTTAAATTCAGGCATTCCTAGTTCACCTCAAAAAATTGGCGCAATGCCTTGTTCACTTCAACAGGTCGCTCAGAGGGCAGCATATGCCCCGCGCGCGCAACAATCACCGGGGCGGCAACTTTTAAAGCTTCCGCCATTTTCAGCCCGAATTTCACCGGTGTCATTTTATCTTTCTCAGCCAAGATAACCTGACACAGACAGTCAACCGCCGTCGCGGCCTTGGCACCGCCTGTGTAATTGGCGCAAGCCGTCAAATCGGCAAACAATGCGCCATTTTCATTCGCTGCCATCATCTGCTTACCGTAATTCATATGATCCTGCCCGGGAACTGTATGGTTATGCATATGCCCATCATACCCGTGCCCCCAATCGGTCATCGCCGCAATTGCCGCAGGTTCCTTATTTTTTGCCATCGACAACAAGGCATCATTCACAGGGATCGCAAGTGCCGTAGCCACTTGCGACAGACCCATAACTTTATCAGGATAACGGGCAGCCAACTCCAGTGCTATCAAACCACCTTGCGAATGGCCTATCACATTAGCACAAGACACGCCCGCCGCATCCATCAATGCGGCCACCCAATCGGCCATATCTTCAATTGAGGTTAAAGCAGTACCTTCAGAAAACCCATGCGCAGGCATATCAGGCACTAAAACCGCCCAGCCCCGATTGGCAAAAAAACGGCTCTGTAACATATAGCTTAAATGGCTTTGCCCGCTACCATGCAAGAACAACAGCACATTCGCGGATGCATCAAACGCCCGCCCGCCTGTTGAGATAAAGGTTTCTTTCCCGCGTACCATGAACTTCATTTTGTAACTCCTGCAACTTTACTTGCAACACGCAAGGCCGCATTGAAATCATCCGCCAGATCTTCAAAATCTTCCAACCCCACTGAAATGCGTACCAGATCATCGGTCAGTCCGGCGGCCTGCATCGCGTCAGGCGTAATATGCGAATGCGTGGTTGACCCCGGATGGATCACCAGCGTTTTGGCGTCACCGACATTGGCCAAGTGTGATGCCACTTGCACATTCTCAATAAACGCCTGCCCTGCCGCACGCCCGCCTTTAATGCCACAGGCAATTATAGACCCCGCACCTTTGGGCATCAGTTGTTTTGCAATCGCGTAATCAGGATGATCCGGTAAAGTGGGGTGCTTCACCCAGGAAATGCCGTCATGATTGGTCAGAAAATCCAGCATTTTAGCCGTGTTCGCCATATGCCGTTCCATCCGCAGCCCAAGGGTTTCTATGCCTTGGATCAAATGAAACGCATTCGTCGGGCTTAGGCACGGGCCGATATTATACATACCTTCGGTGCGCACACGGGTGATAAAGGCGGCAGGCCCGAACTCTTCCCACAGGTTCACCCCCTGAAATCCGAAGTGCGGCGTGGTCAATGTTGGAAAGCGATCGTTCTGGCCCCAATCGAAATTTCCGCCATCAATCACCGCACCACCCAAAGCCACCCCGTGGCCACCAATCCATTTGGTCAACGAGTGAATAACAATGTTTGCACCATGTTCCAGCGGCTTCAGCAACCAAGGTGTGTTAAACGTGGCATCTATTACCAGCGGCACACCAGCTGCGGTTGCGATCTTTCCTACCTCTGGCACATTCATAATATCCATACCCGGATTGCCGATCACCTCACCAAACACCATTTTGGTATTTGGTTGAATTGCATTCGCGAACCCAGTTAAATCATTGGGTTTCACGAAAGTCGTGGTAATCCCGTAACGGCTAAGCGTGTGTTCAAACAGGTTGATGTTTGCGCCATACATCTGCGACGAAGACACAATATGATCGCCTGCAGAGCACAAGGCCAGCACCGTCAAAAACAAAGCCGCCATGCCAGATGATGTTGCCACTGTACCAATACCACCCTCTAACGCCGCCAGCCTTTGTTCCAGAACCGCTACTGTCGGGTTGGAAATCCGTGCATAGATATGCCCACCGACTTCCATATTGAACAGGGCCGCGGCATGTTCGGTATCTTGAAACACATAAGACGTGGTTTGATGGATGGGCACCGCTCGACTGCCAAACTGCGCATCGGGACTATGGCCCGCATGTAAACCCAAAGTGTTAAACTTATAATCGCCGCTCATCATTGATCCTTCCATATTCTCTTTTTAAAAATCATATTCTTAGCCCAAAGTGTCAATCGAATTCGCAACCATTTGCTTGGCAAAACCATATTTACAGCTTAATAATAAACCAAACAACTCTCAGTCAGATAATAGCAGATACAAAATGAAACAGTATTTTAAAGCCTTTGGGAAAAACCTTTGGGGCTGTCCTAGATAACCAACATTGGGGTTATCATGGGACACATGAGAAAGCGTCGTTTAAGTCAGCATAAGCAATCCCGCTTGATTGAGCATTTTGTTGCCGGAACCACGGCACGAACCGCCGCTAGCTTATGCGGGGTTCACCGCAATACAGCCGCCTATTATTTCCTGCGCCTGCGCGAGATCATCGCCTATGAATTGGAAGCCGAGAGCGAGACTATGTTCGGCGGTGAGATCGAGGTGCCTTCTCAGCGAATGCAAGCATTCGCCTGTCAGGTGATAGACGAGAGCTACTTTGGTGGGAAACGTAAAGGCAAACGCCACTTTCAGGCATTTAC
>CAXMSA010000076.1:0-11685 GCA_964195605.1 uncultured Amylibacter sp. | reverse complement strand
ATGGCTGGAAAACCGTTTTTAGTTCACCCATAATTTCCAATAGATTAGATTCGTTTGCTGGTCATTTTGCATGCAAAATGGCAGCATGATATCGACGTAAGTTCAAGGGGTTTACTATGACTGACACTATGTTTTCCGCAAAAGGCCGGTTTTATCGTGGCAATCTGCATACCCACTCAACCCTGTCGGACGGGGTGCTGGAACCTGAAGTGGTCTGCCGCAGGTATAAAGCGGAAGGCTATGATTTCATTGCATTAACCGATCATTTTGCAGGGGATTATAATTATCCGATTGCCGACACCACAGGGTTTCGGGATGATGATTTCACCACCATTTTGGGCGCGGAATTGCATTCAGGCGCGATGCAAAACGGGGAGATATGGCATATTTTGGCGGTGGGTCTGGCCGCTGATTTTAAACCATCACATACGCCAAGCTTTCAACCTGTTGCAGGCCAGGAAACCGGGCCAGAAATTGCCACTCGCGCACGCGCTGCAGGGGCCTATGTTGCCGTTGCCCACCCGCAATGGTCAGGCATGACGATAGAGGATGCGCGCAGCATTGAAGCGGCCCACGCGGTTGAGATTTACAACCACGGCTGCCATACGGATTCCGACCGCGCTGATGGCACCTATATGTTGGACATGTTGTTGTCAGAAGGCCGCAAACTGACCCTGTGCGCCACAGATGATGCGCATTTCAAGGGGCCGGATTTTTTTGGTGGTTGGGTCATGGTCAAGGCGGCGGAAAACACGCCAGAGGCTTTGCTCGCGGCCCTGAAGGCCGGGCATAGCTATGCGAGCCAAGGGCCGGAGTTCAAACAAGTGCACTGGACGGATGAGTATGTCGAGGTCGAAAGCAGCTCTGTGGCCACGATCATTTTGCAAGGGCAAGGTACGGCAACGACGGCGGTGCATGGCAATTCAATGACACGCACAAAGGTGCCGTTGGTGCCGCGTGTTGCAGGCTCTGACTGGTTGCGGGTGACGCTGATTGATCATGCGGGCAAACGGGCGTGGCTGAACCCGTACTGGCGGCGGTAAAGTGGTTGTTTTGCTTTAGGCCTGTTTTCCGGTGAAAAACCTGTAATTTAGGATATTTCCGTTAAATTGACAGAAAATTAGTATATAATAATTATTATTATTGATTTACTGCTTAATGATCGGTATAAAGCCGATATGGACAGTGTTGATAGAAAAATATGCAGGATCATCCAAACGGATGGGAAAATCTCTAGTGCTGAGATTGCAGAGGCCGTTGGCGTTTCTGTATCGACGGCCAATGACCGGGTGCGCCGTCTTGCATCCGCAGGTGTAATTGTTGAATGGCGCGGTGTGTTGGATCCGGTACTTGTCGGGGCAGGGCTTTGTGGTTTTATCATGATAGATATGGCCTACGCAGGTGAAGCCGAGGCTTGCACCAGTTTAAAAGCCCAAGCAGAAGTGCTGGAACTGCACCATATCAGTGGCCCACATTCCTATCTGATGAAGGTCAGGGTGCAAAATACCCAGGCATTGCAACGGTTTTTGCAAGATAAGGTTAAGCCGCTGGCTGCCGTCCAGAAAACCGAAACTATCATGACTTTAGATACATTGAAAGAAACAACGGCTGTGCTCATCCCACCGCCACCTGTTGAAAGCTAACCCCTTGGAAATTCTGCTAAAAGGCATCGGTGTCGGTTTCGCCGTTGCAGCCCCCGTTGGGCCGATTGGCCTGCTTTGCATCCGGGCACCCTGAGCCAAGGGCGCGGCGTCGGTATTGCCTCTGGTCTGGGTGCGGCCTCGGCTGATGCGGTTTATGGCCTTTTGGTCGCCGCAGGTTTTGTAGCAACCGGCATTCTAATGAATTATGCAGGCCCGTTGGCCATCGCTGGCGGGGTGTTGATTGCAATTCTCGGGATGATGTCGATCCGCAGCTTTTTGCGTAACGCGAATTCCAGCGACACCCCGAAAGATGCGGCGGCACCGTCTGGCATATATACGGCATTTGCTACAACATTTGCCCTGACATTGTCCAACCCGATGACCATACTGGCCTTTGTCGGGTTGGTGGCCGGGCTTGGCGCATCAACTGCCAGCAACCCGTCTGCACCTTATTGGCTGGTACTTGGAGTTTTTCTGGGATCGGCACTTTGGTGGTTGATCCTAGTGCATGGTGCATTGGCCGCAAAAAGCCGGATCACCCCTGCGGTAACACGCTGGTTTGATCTGGGATCAGGCGTGGTACTTTTGGTTTGGGGTCTGTGGATTGCAATCGGTGCATTATAAGCAATATGTTGCGGTTTTACCGTCAGGCTTTTCACAAGCTTTGCTCTATGATGACGACAGTCGTGGAGCGACTGCTTTCCAGTCTGATAAAAGTGACTAAAATATGTCTAAAATATTGAATAACGGTTGTAATTTATCATCTGAATAATTCATTTGAAAGGAATACTGTGAAAGCCTATGCATGGATAGAAAAGAAAGGTGACATCATGTTGACATCGGCTAACCGCTTTACCAAAGCTTTGAATATCCGCCACCCGATTGTTTCGGCCCCTATGGCATTTGCTGGGGGCGGCGCGCTGGCAGCGGCGGTCAGTCGGGCAGGCGGCCTTGGGTTGATTGGTGGGGGATATGGTGACCCCGCTTGGCTGGAAGCGCAGTTTGAAGCGGCGCGTGGGCAAGCTGTTGGTGTTGGTTTCATCACCTGGGCACTGCGCAAATCGCCTTCGCTTCTGAAAGACGTGCTGAAACACAAGCCTGTCGCGGTCATGCTGTCTTTTGGCGATCCGCGCCCGTTTGTGGACGAAATCCGGGCGGCTGGTGCAACATTAATCTGCCAGTGCCAAAATATGGATCACGTCTGGGATGCGATAGATGTCGGCGCAGATATAGTGGTGGCCCAAGGCAGCGAAGCCGGCGGGCATGGTGCTGTGCGCGGCACTTTGACCATCGTGCCCGAAGCGGCAGACCTTATGGCAAAAGAGGCCCCGAACGCGTTGCTTCTGGCAGCGGGCGGGATTGCTGATGGCAGGGGGCTTGCTGCGGCCCGTGTATTAGGCGCGGATGGTGTGCTAATCGGCACCCGTTTCTGGGCCTCTAAAGAGGCCTTGGTGCATGAAAATCACCACGCAGCAATCATCGCTTCCAACGGTGATGAAACCATCCGAACTACCGTGCCGGACATCGCAAGGCAAATGAATTGGCCCAGAGGCCTAACCGCCCGCGTCTGGCAAAATGCCTTCATACGGCGTTGGCATGGGCGTGAAGACCTTTTGAAACAGAATCTTTCAGAGGAAAGTCAGAAGTATCATAAGGCTTTCGCAGAAGGAGACCCCGAAAATGCCGGTGTCTGGTTTGGTGAAGCCGCAGGGATGATCGGGCGGATTGAAACAGCTGAAGACATTATCGGGCAGATCATGTCAGAAGCCACAGGCCTTCTACCGGGCTAAAACAAATAACCGCTTTCCACCCTATATTGCCCTAAATTCACCCCCGCCTACGTCGCCTACGTCCGCCACCTTCGCTATCTCCGCCCGTATTGAAATTCACATCAGGCAAAGTCACCACAGTTTCCAGTATGGGAAACTTCTCAACACTGTTTGGGATGGCAGAGGCATTGACGAAATGCTCTTGGAAGCGCGGCTCGATGGCAGTTTCAATCTTGTGAATATTGCGCACGGTTTCTTCGATCTCGGCGCGGGCTTCGGTGTTCAAAAGGGCTATACGCGCGCCGGTCCCCGCAGCGTTGCCAGCAGAGGTCACTTTTTCCAGTTTGCAATCAGGGATCATACCCAGCACCATTGCGTGTTTGGGGCTGATATGGGCGCCAAAAGCCCCTGCCAACACGATACGGTCAACGCTGTCGACTTCGAATTTATCCATCAACAAACGCGCCCCAGAATAAAGTGCGGCCTTTGCCATCTGAATTTCGCGAATATCGCGGTTGGTCACGGTAATCTTTGGGCCGCCATTGGCATTGCCGTCATAGACCATATAGGAATGGGTGCGCCCGTCCAGAAAACAGCGTGTCGTGCCGGTCTGTTCGGGGCTGCCGATCAGACCAGGGCCATCAACAATGCCTGCAATACGCATCTCAGCCACCATTTCGATGATGCCAGAGCCACATATACCGGTGATGCCTGATGACGCGATGCTGTCGGCAAAACCATCTTCATTCGACCACAGGTCAGAGCCGATCACCAGAAAATGCGGTTCTTTGGTGACGGGGTCGATTTTGACATGTTCAATCGCCCCCGGGGCTGCACGTTGGCCCGATGAAATTTGCGCGCCTTCAAAGGCGGGACCGGTGGGGGATGAGCAGGCCAGAACCTTGTCTTTATTGCCCAGAATAATCTCGGCATTAGTACCGACATCAACCAAAAGTACTAAATTCTCTGATTTTTCAGGGGCTTCCGATAAGGCCATAGCGGCAGCATCGGCACCTACATGGCCTGCGATGCAAGGTAATATATAGATACGGGCGGCGGGGTGGATGTTCAGGTTCAGGCTTTGCGAACGGGTTGTGATCGCCCCTGATGTTGCCAACGCAAACGGGGCCTGTCCCAGCTCGAATGGGTCGATGCCCAAAAATAAATGGTGCATTACTGGGTTGCAGACAAACACCGCGTCCATAATCATGCTGGGGTCAATTTCGGCTTCAGAGGCGATTTGGATGAACAACGCGTTCATACCGTCGCGCACAGCTGTGGTCATCTCTTGTGCACCACCGTCGTTCATCATTGAATAACTAACGCGGCTCATCAGGTCTTCGCCAAAGCGGATTTGCGGGTTCATGATGCCGTTGCTGGCCACCACTTCACCTGAACGCAGATCGCACAGATGTGCTGCTATTGTGGTTGAGCCAAGATCAACCGCCATGCCGTAGATAGCACCCTCATAATAGCCCGGCCAGACATGCACGATGCGCGGGCTGACCGTATGATCGCCCAGATGTACGGCACATGTAACCTTCCACTCGCCCTTGCGAAGGGCCGGTTGCAGAATCGGCAGAACTGAAAAATCCACTTCCAGTTTAGGCAAGTCCCAATCGTGGCGCAGGGCTATTATAAGCCGTTCCAGATCGCCAGACGGGTCGTGCATATCGGGTTCTTGCACTTCGACATAAAACAGTTTTGTCGACGGGTTCATCGTGATGTCGCGGGCTTCGGCGCGTTTGCGCACAACTTGTTTGTGCACCTGGCTTTCGGGCGGCACGTCAATCACAACATCGCCCTGAACCTTTGCCTGACAGCCCAAACGGCGGCCCGCGATCATACCGCGTTTGGATTTGTAGCGTTCTTCAACCGCGTTCCAATCCGATAGTGCATCATCCGCAACAGTAAGCCCATGTTTGGCGAACTCGCCATAAGATGGTTGCACCTGACACTTGGAACATATGCCGCGGCCGCCGCAAACACTGTCCAGATCGACGCCAAGCTTGCGGGCTGCGGTCAATACCGGGGTGCCAACTGGGAAATTACCGCGTTTGCCGGACGGAGTGAATATTACCAACGGATCGTTTGATTTTGTCATATGCCCACTTCACTGTTTTGCATCGGTCTTTGATAACAATATGCAGGAATATGATGAATAGAAAAGCGGTATCTGCGCCCCTTTCATGCACATATTCGGCAAATAGGGCGCAGTTATTTATTTTGTGGCCTTAGGGCTTGTTAATCTGCTGCAGGTGCGGCTGAAAAGCTGGCAACATAGGCAACCACATCTTTTGCTTTTTGCGCATCCTTCAGCTTAAACGCCATTTTAGGTTTTGCTTTGGGATCATCCAATGCCGCTTTCATATAGGCTTTGGGATCTGCGATATATTCTGCAATGCTGTCAGCATCCCAAACCAGACCAGCTGCGTTTGCAGCTTTGAATGTTTTGGAATATTTATAACCCTCGGCACTGCCCGCAACGCGGCCAACCACGTCATTCAGGTTTGGACCGACACCATTTTTGGCGCCATCACCAACCTTGTGACAGGCTTTGCACTTTTTGAATATTTTTTCGCCCGTAGCAACATCTTGTGCAACGACCATTTGGCCGGAAAAAAGTGTTGTTACTGCAAGGGCTGACAATAAAACCTTCATCATTTACTCCATCTGATTTGTCTGGCTGCAACATCACAAGCAGTCTTGCCTTTGTCAAATGGCAGGCTGTGCAATCACAAGAAGTTCATTGGAAAGCAGAGGTTTGTTACAAAACCAAACTTAATCAGTGGCGGTTTCCGCTAGTAACCCATCAATATCCAGCCGTTTATTAATCATTGTCAGCATGCCATCTTCGGAATGCGGCCAATCAGATTTCGGTCTGTCCCAATAAAGCTCAATGCCGTTTTGGTCTGGATCATTAAAATATAAGGCCTCGGATACGCCGTGATCAGCTGCACCTTCAAGTTCCACACCAGCATCCATTAGGCGGCGCAATATAGCGGACAGGTCTTTGCGTGTCGGATATAGGATAGCAGTGTGAAATAGGCCCGGGGCATTAGTTGGGGCAGGCGGCATGCCTTTGCTATGCCATGTGTTCAGCCCAATATGATGGTGATACCCGCCAGCAGAAATGAAGGCGGCTTCATCGCCTAAGCGTTTGATCAATTCGAACCCCAGAACGCCCTGATAGAATGCCAATGCGCGGTCAAGGTCTGCTACTTTCAGATGAACATGCCCGATTGAGGCCCCGTCGGGAACTTTATAAGATTGTGACATCGGTATACTCCTGCATTATTTAGGGTACAAAGCCTGTTCATACGGATCATTGCAAGAAGGGGTTGCGAAACGCAGTGTTGCGCAAATCAGGACGGGCTTCAATCGCTGCGCAAAAACGCCATTGGATCAATGCCGAAAACCAGAATAGCGATGGGCACGGGGGCAACCGCGATCAAAAGGGTGATGAATATCCATCCAGTGCTAAACAAGCGTGACAGGCCAGCGACTAATAATATGCCGCCGCCGCCGCCGATCAGCGCATTCCCTGGAATATTTAGAACAATTCCGATCAACCCATAGCGGCCTTCGATCAGAAAGGGGCGTAAAATTTTAGGGATTCGGTTTTTCAACAGGTCCAGACGTTCTTTGCGTGACAAGGGTCGTATTGTGTCCAGTAAGTTGCAGGCACGCTTCATCCTGAGGTCGCGAAAAATATTATGCAGGTAGTCGTAAGATAAATACCGCCCTGCCAGAAAGGACAGTAGCAATCCCATTATCGTGGCCGCATAAATCCAGATAACAACATCAGGGCCACGGATTACCATCAATGAAAGCGCTATTTCAATGCCGGGCACGAAAGGGATAGAGATCAGCAGGATATAAGTTAAAAGCACAAGGCACATCAGCCCGATCATCAAAGGCGTGTTTTCGGCTATTTCTGCTTTTACAAGAACCCATGACATCAACTGATGCACGACGAAAACTATAATCACAACAATTGCAAGGCGGGCAAAAGTGCGGATTATGGCCACGTATTCAAAAGGTTGTGTATCTGTGCTCTTCATCATCCTTAATGGTCATAAAAGAGCACAGATTGAAAGGTCTAAACCCTAATACAAGAGATTGTGAATATTAACCGCGACGACGCCCGCCGGAACGGCGACGTCCGCCGCCTTCACTGCCAGCGGGGGCAGGTGCGCGGTTGGCTTTGATCCACGCGGCCCCGTGAGGGTCGTTGTCTGTCAAGAAGTTGGCCGCGCGAATAGCTGTCATTTCAGAACCGGACTTGTATTTGGTAGAGCCCATGCCCATCAGGTTCACGAAAACTTCCGGATCAATGTCCGCAGGCACGATGATACCGGCTGCAGCCAGTTCTTCCATTCTTTCCTGAATTTTCTTCGGGCTAACAGGCAATTGCAACGGGTTCATAATCGCAGATGTCATGCCCGCAGCCATAGCCATCGGCAAAAACGCGTTGTTGATGCCATGGCGGTTCGGCAGGCCAAAAGAAATGTTAGAGGCGCCACAAGTGGTGTTCACACCCAGTTCCATGCGTAATTTACGCACCAGTTCAAACACTTGCAGGCCAGCGGTGCGCATTGCACCAATGGGCATCACCAATGGATCAACCACGATGTCATGGGCCGGAATGCCGAAATCGGCGGCACGTTCAACGATTTTCTTGGCAACAGCGAAGCGCACTTCAGGATCTTCCGAAATGCCTGTGTCGTCATTGGAAATTGCCACAACAGGCACGTTGTATTTCTTCACCAGAGGTAAAATCGCTTCCAGACGGTCTTCTTCACCAGTGACAGAGTTCAGCAACGGGCGGCCTTCACAAGCGGCCAGACCAGCTTCAAGAGCAGCAGGCACCGAGCTGTCGATGCACAATGGAATGTCGACCAGACCTTGCACAATGCCCAGCACTTTAGTCATCAATGGCGGCTCTGTCTCATTCGGGTTCGGGTTTGAGTTGTAAACCACACCTGCATTGACATCGAGCATGGTCGCACCCGCCAGCACTTGTGCTATGGCATCCGCTTCCACAGTTGAGAAATCGCCGGCTTCCAGCTCGGCTGCCAGTTTTTTGCGTCCTGTAGGATTGATCCGTTCGCCAATCACGCAAAACGGTTGGTCAAAACCTATGATAGCGGTTTTGGTTTTACTTTCGACAATCGTGCGTGTCATGGGGAGTGTCCTTTAGGATTGTGCGGCGGGGGTAGCAGAGCTGCCGCCGTGTGTTATGGCCCAGTTGGCATTTGTTTTGATGCCACCAAGCGGGAAGAAGTGAACTTTTGCAATGTTAAAATCGGGATGTGCGGCTTTATGGTTGGCCAGTTCGGATAATATTGAATTTGGCTCAAATGGAAGCAACAGCTTGGATACGTCCTTAGCACGTTTTTGCAACACGCGCAGGGAAGGGCCCACACCACAGGCGATAGCGAATTTGATCATTGTTTGTAATTTGGCAGGGCCTGCAATGCCGATATGAACCGGAATATCAATGCCTTGTGCTACCAGATTGTCAGCCCATTCAATAACCGGCCTGCTTTCAAAGCAGAATTGCGTGGCTAAGGCCATTTGCGCATCGGTTCGTTTTGAAAACTCTTGTTTCCAGGACAGCGCCGCGTTTACATTTGTGCGGCGGCCATCGGGATCAATGTCTTTATTCACCTCAGGGTGGCCTGCAACGTGCAGATTGGTGAAGCCAGCTTTGTCAAACAGACCGGTTTCCAGCAATTGCATGGAACAATGGTAATCGCCGTGCGGTTTATCTACGCCACCTGCAAGCAGCAGGGCTTGTTTTACATCCGCTTCACCTTGGTAGCGCGCAATCCAGTCGGCCAATGTGGCTTCATCCTTGATGATACGCGCAGGGAAATGCGGCATCACATCATAGCCTTCGGCCTTGATGCGCTTGGCTGTGGCTACCATATCGTCAAGCGGTGTGCCTTCGATGTGGGCCACATAAACCCGTGTGCCTTTTGGTAAAAGATCGCGGAAATCCTCGATCTTTTCCGCTGTGCGCGGCATCACTTCTATGGAATAGCCATCCAGAAACGCCTCTAGGTGCGGGCTAACGGTTTCAACATCTTTTTTACGTTTAAAATTAAGCAATGCCATTTGCTTTAACCTTTCATAGAAGGGGATAACCTTTGTCACTTTTCCCAGCCGTCATTAGCGATCAGCTGTTTTATCTTGTCTTTGTCGTATGTGGCATCCAACTTGTCAGCCTCATCTTGCGCAACGGCACCTTGCTCACCTTCAACGGCGTAAGGTGCGGCTTTGCGCCATTCGGCCAGATAAGCATCGGAATCCTTGGCGTCGATTTTCATTGCACAACGGTCAATAGCCTGCTCAAACCGCTCTGGTAGCTGGATTTTTGCGCCACGCCGCCCTTTGCCCACAATAACCTGTGCAGGGATGTCGCGCCAATATACAATGGTTACGTCAGGCATGTTGAATTCCTTTTCTATAGTATAGTACGCCTAACGTGTGCATAATCGATTCCAGCGTCGTTTATCGACTTCAATACCCCTTGAAGCGACAGATTTAAATATTTAGTATATGCAATCTTACTTGAAAAAATACCAGACCGCGCGTAACGTCATAACATTGTTACTCAGGAGCCCAAAATGCCAGCGGAAACGGCCAAAAAATCGGAGTTTTCCGCAAATCAACACCGAAAGGCGAATGCAAAGCCGAACGATACTGAATTATTTGCCGCTTTGGATCTTGGAACCAATTCCTGCCGTATGCTGATTGCCCGCCCTGATGGCGACGAATTTGTTGTTGTTGATGCCTTCTCAAAGCCAGTTCATTTGGGCAAAGGTTTAGAAGAACATGGTACGCTGTCGCGCGAAGCGATTAACCGTACAATTCAGGCCCTGCATATATGCAGAAAAAAACTTAAAAATCATAATGTTACAAATACACGGCTGGTGGCAACAGAAGCTTGTCGGCGGGCACGAAACGGTAAAATGTTCATCCGTCAGGTCAAAGCCCGCACCGGGCTTGAACTGGAAATTATCACCCCCGCAGAAGAGGTGCGCTTGGCGGCTGTCAGCTGTGCACCACATGTGGCCCCTATTACTGAACAGCTATTGGTCATCGACATTGGTGGTGGCTCAACCGAACTGGCATGGATTGACCTGACCCAGGTCGCACCGGAACAAAGATCAGACGCGCTGCGTAATATGAAAATGGATTGCACTAAAACCAACAGATCATGCCCTGGCGGGGTGCAGATGATTGACTGGATTTCTGTGCCGTTAGGGGTTGCGACGCTGAATGATCAGTTCAATGACGTGGATTGTGACTCCGCTAGGTTTGCCCTGATGTCTTGCGCTTTTGAAGATGCGGTGATGGCGTTTGGCCGCACTATAGACTTTTCTGACATCGTAGCGCGTGGTGCTTTTCAGATCATTGGTACTTCGGGTACAGTGACCACGGTTGCGGCCTCTTTCAAAGGGCTGAAACGCTATGAGCGGGATCTGATTGACGGGGTGTCGATGTCTTGCTCTGAGGTTGAACAGGTGACACAGGAATATTTACGTCTTGGCATGTCGGGGCGGCGCAAAGCGGCGTGCATTGGCAATGACCGATGCGAGTTGATTATGTCTGGCGCTGCCATTCTACAAGGTGTATTACGTGTCTGGCCGACAGATAAGCTGACGGTGGCCGATCGCGGATTGCGTGAAGGCTTGTTATATTCCCAAATGGCCGAAAAACGGTTGAGTTGAGTTAAATCATGGCAAATGAAAAAGGCAGTTCCGGGCGTGGGTTACGCGATCTGCGCACACGTGTGAAATCCGCCAAGGGGCGGCGTTTATCGTCTACGCTCTGGCTGGATCGGCAATTGAATGATCCTTATGTGCAACGCGCCAAAAAAGACGGCTACCGCGGCCGCGCGGCCTATAAAATCATGGAATTGGATGATAAATACCGGTTTCTGGTGCCTGGCGCGCGTGTGGTTGATCTGGGCTGTGCGCCTGGTGGCTGGCTACAGGTGGCAGTGCCGCGCATCAACGCTTTGGGATCCCGTAAAAGCAAAGACATTGGTACAATTTTGGGGGTAGACCTGCAAGAGATTGACCCTATTCCGGGTGCTGACATCCGTGTGCTGGATTTCTTGGACGAAGGTGCAGATGATCTGGTCAAAGAATGGTTGGGCGGCAAGGCCGATGTGGTGATGTCTGATATGGCCGCATCCAGTTCTGGCCATAAACAAACCGATCACTTGCGCATTATCAACCTGTGCGAAGCCGCCGCTT
>CAXMSA010000075.1:308-12049 GCA_964195605.1 uncultured Amylibacter sp. | reverse complement strand
CCACGGTGTGGATTTCGCGCACCCCCATGCGTGCGGTAATCCCGACAAAACGCCTAATTGCGTTCAGCGCACGTTTGCGACCGCCGGGGTGTAATACACCACTATCGGCCAATCCACGCCCCAAACCGCAGACCACTTTTTCGTTAAAAAACTGCAAAGGTGCGCGTTTGGTGCCGTGATAGACCACCAAACGCACCGAGTTTGATCCAACATCTATAACGGCGGTTTTAATAAGATCAGTAGTCATAGGCATGGGCCAGTTCGGGTGCGTCTTTCGCCCCGACAGAGCCGCGCCCGGAAAGTGAGGGATGCTCCATAAAGAAGCGGTGACAATCGAACTGCCGCTTACCGCCCGTGGTATTCTTTTTGTAAGTACCATCCGCTTGCAAAGCCCAGGAATTGCTTTGATCTGCCAGATTGGCGGCCATAATTTGGCTCATGATCTGGGCGTGAACTGTCTTATTAGTGATCTCGACCATGGTCTCAATGCGTTTGTCCATATTACGGTACATCCAATCAGCCGAGGTCATAAACACCCGCGCCTTGGCCGAGGGCAGGCCAAACCCGTTGCCGAAACAAACAATTCGCGCATGTTCCAAAAAACGCCCGACAATGGATTTTACCCGGATATTTTCCGACAAGCCCTTGATGCCGGGCCTAAGCGCACATATTCCGCGCACCACCAGATCAATCCGCACTCCCGCTTGGGACGCCGTATATAATGCATCAATTATTTCATCTTCAACCAAAGAATTCATCTTGGCCCAAATCTGCCCCTCTGCCCCGAATGTAGTTTCCCGCTCAATCCGCCTGATCAATTTTTGTTTTAAACTGTTCGGTGCAATCGCCAAATTCTCAAGACCGCGCGGGTCAATCCCGCCCGATACATAATTGAAAAACTTGGTCGCATCCCGGGCGATAGATTTGCTGCATGTGAACAATGACAGATCTGTATAAATCTTCGCATTCAACGGATGATAATTCCCTGTTCCGATGTGATTGTACGCGATTAAATCATCTCCTTCTTGACGCAAAACGGTTGAGGCTTTGGCATGGGTCTTCAAACTCGGTACCCCGTAAACCACCTGAACACCGGCCTGTTCCAGAAGCTGCGACTGGCGTATATTGGCGGCCTCGTCAAAGCGGGCTTTCAATTCAACCATCGCGGTCACGTTCTTTCCGGCGCGGGCTGCTTCGATCAATGCATCCACAATCGGCGACTCAAAAGATGTGCGATACACCGTTTGCTTGACTGCCAACACATAAGGATCACGTGCCGCTTGACGTAAAAAATCGATGACAATATCGAAGGACTCATATGGGTGATGCAACAGCATGTCTTTTTGCTTGATCGCGGCAAAAATATTACCGCCGAAATCACGCACCCGTTCAGGTTGACGTGGGTGGTAATCCGTCCACAAAAGTTCAGGGTGGCGTTTTGAAATTATATCGGAGTAATCCGCCAAATTCAAAGCACCGCTGATAATATGCATCGCATCATCGCTGGCACCGCACCCAGCTTGCAACACTTTACGCAGTTTAGAGCTACTGTTATCGGACATGCATATACGGATCACCGCCCCGCGTGATCTTTGTTGCAATGCTGTTTCAAATTCACCGAACATATCATCAGCATCTTCGTGAATTTCGATATTACTGTCACGCAGCAACCTAAACGCACATTGCTCCAGAACCTCACATTTCGGAAACAGCATTTCCAAAAACATATCCAATATATCTTCGATCAGAACAAACCGCGTTTTACCGTCTTCAATCGGTTCCAGCGCATAGGCGGCTTTGACGTGGATAGGAACCGGCATCAATACAACCATCGGTTCCGTTGCCTTCGGGCGCATCAAACGATATGCCATTGTTAATGTGGCATTAGGCACAAACGGAAATGGATGTTTGGCGTCAACCCGCATCGGTCGCAACAAAGGTAATACACTATCCAGATATTTTTGTTCCAGCCAATCGTATTCCGCATCTGACAAATCGGCAGGCATGACCCGTTCAATACTGTTTTTCGCCATTGTATCGCTTAATATTTCCCAGCAGGCTTGTTGGCGCTGCATCATCGTGTCTATCACCACGGTCATTTCTGCCAGCTGTTGTTCCGCTGTGCGCCCATCAAGCGTGCGCTCAAAATTTTCCGCCCGCACAAGCCGTTCAATACCCGCAATACGCACCACAAAAAATTCATCCAAGTTCTTTGCTGAAATCGTCAACATACGCAGGCGTTCAAACAGTGGGATTTTCGGATCTTCAGCAACCTCCAAAACCCGTTTGTTGAACTCCAGCCATGACAGCTCGCGGTTGAAAAAACGCTCTGGCCCATCAATATTTTCAAGCTCAAGAAGTGATGGGGGTTGCGCCGCATCATTTAGAAAATCCGTGTTTATCATCCCATCACCTATCCCTGCATTTCAGCTAGAACGCGACCAGCCAAACGTCTTGTTATTGATTTCTGCCCTTTTAAAGAGGCCCTGTCCAATGCCGCCACCAAATCCCCAGCAAAAGCAAATGATCTGTCCATACGTTTTACAATATAGCTGATCAGTGGCGGTTCAACTGTGATTTGACGATCCGCAAATAACTTGATCAGCAAAACAGACAGTAGCGCATCATCAGGCGCGATCATCATAAC
This sequence comes from uncultured Amylibacter sp., assembly GCA_964195605.1. Lineage (GTDB taxonomy): Bacteria > Pseudomonadota > Alphaproteobacteria > Rhodobacterales > Rhodobacteraceae > Amylibacter. The sequence continues at coordinate 9,402 of CAXMSA010000075.1, read as the reverse complement.
CAGTTGACTGCCCGCCAGACGGCTTGCCAAATCGGGCAGATTAATACCCCATAACGCAACTGGACCAACCCCAGTCATCAACAGTGGATGCCGAACCTCATTCATCACGTTATACAAATGAAACAGGGCCGCTTCGCCGTCATCATTATTGGCAAGTTGCTGCACATCCTCAATCGCAACCGGTTGTTGCGCCAGTGTTTCCAGACGTTCATAGGCCAAGGCCTTGGCTTTCACCACAATCGCCCCTGCCTCTTCGGCCCAAATATGCGCCAGATGAGACTTCCCTGACCCTTTAGGGCCGGATAAAACCAGCTTACCCAAAGGCCAGTTTTGCCAATTTTCCATCTGCCGCACAGCAATATCATTCGACGGTGAAACAAAGAAATCCTCTCGCCCAAAGGCGGTATCAGGGTGTAGGTCAAAGATCATTTGTTCAGGCATTTTAATTACTTAGGTTCTGGTTTCGGGTTTTTGCATTGGTGCCTTTGTAAAGTTTGCCACCTAGATATTGTCCAATCCCAAAGCGGAAAAATACGCCCAAACTTGCAGCGACAGGAACCGCGACCAACATGCCAGTGAAACCCATTAGGCTGCCAAAAGCGGATAAGGCAAACATCAGCCAAACTGGGTGCAAACCTACCGAGCTGCCCACCAGTTTCGGCGTCAAAACATTGCCTTCAACCACTTGGCCAATGACAAAAATAATGGCAATAACAACAATCCATTGTGGCGCATCCCAAAACTGGAACAGGGCCAATCCAATGGCCAAAACCCCGCCAATGATCGAGCCAACATAGGGGATAAAAGTCAACAAACCAGCGATCAGCCCAACGATCAGCCCGAACTGCAATCCGGCCAGCATCAGCGCAATCGCGTAAAATGTGCCCAATATGGCGCAAACCGTGAATTGGCCACGCACAAAACCAGCCAGAACCCTATCCACCTCACGGGCAAGGTCGCGTAAGACCTCTAGGTGGTCGCGCGGCAGCCAACTATCAATAACAGCTATCATCCGGTCCCAATCCAGCAACATGTAAAACGCCACCACGGGTGCAACGACAATAAAGATTGCGATATCTAAAATCGTAAATGCCGAGCTTAATATCGCACTTGCAAAGGCCCCGCTTTGATTTTGCATGGTTTCACCAAAGGATTGCAAGGCACGGTGTATTGATGAGCCTTGAACCATGATGCTTGGGAACCGTTCCACTAAAAACGCCTGCAAATGTGCAAAGTATGCGGGCGAGGTCTTGATCAAAGCCACCAATTGCTCAATCAGCATCGGCATCAGCAAAATCATCAAAAGAACCGCGGCAATCAAAGCCACAAATGTGATCGAAACCGTCGCAACTACACGGCTAAGGCCCAACGCCTCCAACCGATCGGCAATAGGATCCAGAAAATAAGCAATCGCCATGCCGGTGACAAACGGTAGAATAACATTACCAAGCCCCCACAGGGCCAGCAAAAATAAGACGGTCCCGATGCCCCAGTAACTGGCTTGTTGTTTAACTGTCAGTGTCATTTTTTTACCTTATACAAACTGTTCACGGATCAAGCGTTCTTCAAGCCCGTGCCCCGGATCAAACAAAATCCGGTGCGAAATTTTTGGTTCGTTGAAAACCTCAACCCAAAGCACATTTTGCGCTTCTTTACCGTCGGCCACAGCCGCCACAGGCCGTTTTTCAGGCTCCAACACATCAAAACGCACACGCGCCGACATCGGCAACAAAGCCCCCCGCCACCGCCGTGGGCGAAACGCCGCGACAGCGGTTAAGGCCAGTATATCGGCCCCGATCGGCAAAATTGGCCCATGGGCCGAATAATTATAAGCGGTAGACCCCGCAGGCGTGGAAACCAAAGCACCGTCACACACCAGTTCAGACAAGCGTTCGCGCCCATCCACCGAAATTCGCAATTTTGCGGCTTGCGGCCCTTGCCGCAGCATTGAAACTTCGTTGATCGCAAGTGCTTCTATATCGTTACCATCAGCACAATGGGCCTGCATTTTCAGCGGGTGAATGACAGCCTCTTCAGCCTCGGCCAAACGGTCCAGCAAATCATATTCGGCATAGGCATTCATTAAGAAACCAACAGATCCGCGGTTCATCCCGTAAACTGGCGTTGGCAGGTGTTGTGTGCTATGCAAAACCTCTAACATCAGCCCATCGCCACCCAAGGCCACTATAATATCTGCATCCTCTAAAGCGACGTTGCCATATTTTTTAGACAGCATATCAAAAGAGGCTGTCGCCTGATCCGCACGAGACGCTACAAAACTTAACTTTTCGCCACTCATCGACGCCCTACCCTATCTTTTGCGCTTACGACCCGAAATACGCCGTACAATAGGTCGCGCATGTCGTATTATCACTTACATAAACAAATCCTTTGGATTAGGACAGACCCAGATTTAGACGTCTTTTAGGAGTGATGCCATGACAACAGCCCGCGACGCAGGTTTTTTTACTGAAGAGCTATCCAGCCGTGATCCAGAGATTTTCGGCTCTATCGCAGATGAACTTGGCCGCCAGCGCGATGAGATCGAGCTGATTGCCTCTGAAAACATCGTGTCTCGCGCGGTGATGCAGGCCCAGGGCTCCGTGTTGACCAACAAATATGCCGAAGGTTATCCGGGTCGCCGTTACTATGGTGGCTGTCAGCATGTGGATGTTGCCGAAAATCTGGCAATTGACCGCGCCAAGCAGCTGTTTGGTTGTGACTTTGTCAACGTGCAACCCAACTCTGGCTCACAAGCCAACCAAGGTGTTATGCAGGCATTGATCAAACCGGGCGATACTATTTTGGGCATGAACCTTGCTTCAGGTGGTCACCTGACCCACGGTGCCGCACCAAACCAATCCGGTAAATGGTTTAATGCAGTGCAATACGGCGTGCGCAAACAAGACAGCCTGATCGACTATGATGAAATAGCGGCATTAGCCAAAGAGCATCAGCCTAAAATGATCATTGCAGGTGGTTCTGCCATTCCACGTCAAATAGATTTCGCCAAATTCCGTGAAATCGCTGACAGTGTCGGCGCCATTTTACACGTCGACATGGCCCACTTTGCAGGCCTTGTGGCCGCAGGCGAACACCCAAGCCCGTTCCCGCATGCCGATGTTGTCACCACTACCACGCATAAAACCCTGCGCGGCCCGCGCGGTGGTATGATCCTGACCAATGACGAGGCGATTGCGAAGAAAGTAAACTCTGCAATTTTCCCAGGCATCCAAGGCGGCCCGTTGATGCATGTGATCGCAGCCAAAGCCGTTGCATTCGGTGAAGCATTGCGTCCTGAGTTCAAAACCTACCAAAAGCAAGTCCGCGCCAATGCGGTTGCTCTGGCTGATCAATTGATGAAAGGCGGCTTGGATATTGTTTCTGGCGGTACTGACACCCATCTGATGCTGGTCGATCTGCGCCCCAAAGGCGTAAAAGGTAACGTAGCGGATAAGGCCCTTGGCCGTGCGCATATCACCTGCAACAAAAACGGTATCCCGTTTGACCCTGAAAAACCAATGGTCACATCCGGCCTGCGTTTGGGCACCCCTGCGGGCACCACACGCGGCTTTGGTGAAGCGGAATTTCGCGACATCGCCGATATGATCATCGAAGTGATAGATGGTATTGCCGCTAACGGTGAAGACAACAACGGTGCGGTTGAAGCCGCAGTGAAAGCCAAAGCGGAAGCGCTTTGTGCAAGGTTCCCGATTTACGACCTGTTGTAATTTACAGACATATAAAATCGAATGGCGTGCAAGATAGACATCTTGCGCGCCTTTTTTTCGCTCGTTACAAGGGTGTCATGAAACTCCACACAATATCCACCATTATGATGATCGCCCTCGCAGGTTTCCTTGCGGCATGCAGTGTTAAAATGGCCGTGCCCGGGTTTAAATACCCAGTCTATGCACCCGATAAAAAGTGGCCCACACTTGCACCTACGGCAGACTTGGAAAAAGCAGCGGATGTAGATGTTGAAGCCACATTAAAAGATGTCGAGCGACTGAAAAAAATGGCGAACTAAGTATATTTTAATATACTCTAAAGCCACACATGAAATATTATATCGCATTGCCCCCGCCCAGCGGTTGCGCTAACAAATGTTACAAATAATCGGAGCGGCTTATTCATGTCCAAAACATTACGACTTGGAATTGCAGGACTGGGTACAGTTGGCGTTGGTGTGGTGAAGATTGTGCAAGAGCATGCAGCAATGCTGGAAGCACGCACTGGCCGCACGATCAGCATTACCGCCATTTCGGCCCGCTCAAAAACCAAAGACCGTGGTGTTGATTTGTCAGGCTATGCTTGGGAAGACGATCCTGTTGCCTTGGCCATACGCGATGATATTGATGTGTTTCTGGAATTGATCGGTGGCGATAGCGGCCCTGCCAAAGCCGCTGTTGAAGCTGCAATTGCAGCTGGCAAACATGTTGTCACTGCTAACAAAGCCATGTTGGCACTGCACGGGCAGGAACTGGCCTTGGCAGCTGAGGCAGCTGACATAAGCTTGCGCTTTGAAGCTGCTGTTGCAGGTGGCATCCCGATTATCAAAGCCCTGACCGAAGGGCTGGCCGCCAATAAAATCACCCGCGTGATGGGGGTAATGAATGGCACTTGCAATTATATCCTGACCCGGATGGAAAGTGCTGGCTTACCTTATGCGGAGGTCTTTGAAGAGGCTAACCAGCTGGGGTATCTGGAAGCCGACCCAAATTTGGATGTCGGCGGTATTGATGCGGCGCACAAACTGGTACTGCTCTCATCCATTGCCTTTGGTACACAGGTGAATTTCGCTGGGGCAGAACTGGAGGGCATCGCCCAGATTACCATTGAAGACATTGATCACGCCCGTGATATGGGCTTTCGGATTAAACTCTTGGGTGTCGCCCAGCTGACTGATGAAGGGTTGGAACAATCCATGCGCCCGTCCCTTGTCCCTGCCACCTCACCGCTGGCCCAGCTTGAAGGCGGCACAAACATGGTGGTGATTGAAGGTGACGCCGTCGGCCAGATTGTGCTGCGTGGCGCAGGTGCCGGTGAAGGCCCGACCGCCAGTGCAGTAATGGGCGATGTGATGGATATTGCCCGCGGCTTTATGCTGCCGGTATTCGGTCAACCCGCTGATAGCTTGAAACTGGCAAAAGCCACCACTGCCAGTAATGTATCCGCCTTTTGTTTACGTCTTAACCTCAAAGACCTGCCCGGTGTTATGGCACAGGTTTCAACCGCTTTGGCCAATGCAGGTGTTTCCATCGACCGCATGCGCCAATTCAGCCACAACGATGTGTCAGCCCCGGTGATGATCGTCACCCACCAGACAAAACGCGCGCATGTCGAAACCGCATTCGCAACTATCGCACAGTTGAATGTCACCACCGAAGCACCGTTGATGCTAAGCATTGTAGATGCCTAGGGCATTTCTGGGGGTCGAATGCTCTGCGACGGGCCGCCGTTGGGTTGGCTTAAGCGATGCACAAGACCGCCATGCGCAAAATATTGCGCAACAGGCTGAATTGCCCGAAATTATTGCACGAACCTTGGCGCGGCGCGGTGTTGCGCCCGAAGATGCAAAAGCCTTCCTGGCCCCGTCTTTACGCGATTTGATGCCCAATCCATCGGTTCTGAAAGATATGGACAAAGCCGCTGAACGTATCTGCCAAGCAGTTGATAAAAAACAACGTATTGCGGTTTTTGCGGATTACGATGTGGATGGTGCCACCTCTGCCGCATTGTTGATCACATGGTTACGCGATTTTGGCATGACAGCCACCCTATACGTGCCCGACCGCATTGATGAGGGGTACGGACCTAATGATGAGGCCATGAAAATGCTGGCCGCATCACACGACCTAATTATCTGCGTCGATTGCGGAACCCTGTCGCACGGTCCGATTGATGCGGCCAAAGGGACCGATGTGTTAGTCCTTGACCACCATATGGGCGGCGAGACCCTGCCAAATGCCTATGCTGTGGTAAATCCCAACCGTCAGGATGAAGATACTGAATACGGCTACCTATGTGCCGCAGGTGTGGTGTTTCTGGCCCTTGTCGCCTGCAACCGTATTTTCAAAACCGCAGGCAAGCCAGTGCCGAACCTGATGAACGCACTTGATCTTGCCGCCCTTGGCACCGTCGCAGACGTTGCCCCGTTGATCGGCTTTAACCGCGCACTGGTGCGCCAGGGCCTGACTATTATGGGCGCGCGGCTTAGGCCCGGACTTGTGGCCCTTGCAGACGCTGCGAAAATGAATTCAGCCCCCACATCATACCACCTTGGCTTTCTGCTGGGCCCGCGCATCAATGCAGGCGGGCGGGTCGGCAAGGCCGATCTTGGCGCACGGCTTTTATCAACAACCGATATGGATGAAGCCCGTTCCATCGCCGACAAACTGAACCAGTTGAACGATGAACGCCGTGAAATCGAGGCTCATGTGCAACTACAAGCAATGGAACAAGCCGAGCAACGTGGCTTTGACCGCCCCTTGGTCTGGGCCGCAGGCGATGGCTGGCACCCAGGTGTGGTCGGCATCGTCGCCTCACGCATAAAAGAGGCCACTAACCGCCCTGCGATTGTTATTGGTCTGGACGGGGCCGAAGGTAAGGGTTCTGGGCGGTCGGTCACCGGCATTGATCTGGGTTCAGCCGTAGCCACATGTACCCGCGAAGGCGTGCTGCTGAAAGGTGGCGGTCACACCATTGCCGCAGGGCTAACCGTGGCCACCGAAAACCTGGAAACCGCAATGGAACGCCTGTCAGAGCTGTTGGAAAAGCAAGGTGCCGGCAACATCGGCCCGAAAGACCTGACATTGGACGGTGCCATCGCCCCCTCGGCTATCACCCCCGAACTGATCGAACAGCTAGAGGCCGCAGGCCCGTTTGGCGCAAGTGCCCCTGCACCACGCTTTGCCCTGCCTGCCCAGCGCATCGTATTTGCCAAGCGCGCAGGCGAATCGCACCTGCGGTTGACATTACAGGGTGAAAACGGCCGTAGAATCGATGCGATATGCTTTCGCGCCTATGAAAGCCCGATTGGTGACATGTTGGAAAACCACAATGGGCGATTATTTCATTGCGCCGGACGCCTTGAAATCGACGATTGGGGCGGACGCAGGCGTGCAAAACTACGCCTAGAAGATGTAGCTGAAACGGCTTAAAAAAATTCGGCTCCAGATCAAAAATCCTCTTGCCAGTCGCAATAGTTCGCACTAAACACCGCATCACAGTGAGTGGTCCCTTCGTCTATCGGTTAGGACATCTGGTTTTCAACCAGGAAAGAGGGGTTCAACTCCCCTAGGGACTACCACTGTTTATTCTTCAACAGACATGAACAACTTCATATAACCTTTTGGCAATCCAATTTTATACTTTTATGGGTTTTGTTATGCGAATTGCACTCTGCCTGTCTGCAAATGCAATAAACTCATAAGTGTCATTGGGAAGCTCTTCTGACAACGCCAAGTATTCCCCCAACTCCAAGTTTGGATAACCGATAAGTTCATCAAACAGTATAATTGAGCCTTTTTGCAGGCGCGGCTTTGCCAAAGATAAAATTGCTTTTGCAGGCGCATAAGTATCCGTATCCACATGGAGATAAGCAATTTTGTCTTTATTACTGTCAAAAAATACAGGCAATGTGTTTTGTACCCATCCTTTTGTCAGAACCACATTTTCTGCAACATTGGGAAGAACCCCATCTAGGTTGAATGTGCCTTCGGGAAGTGATGAACCCGCCCAAGATTCCTCTAAGCCCTCAAAGCTATCAAACCCATATAAAGTGCGCGGTGCAAAATGTTTTGCGAAAAAAATTAATAGACCTTCCGCGCCAAACACCGCATTCAATCATCAGGCCCTTGTTTGGTATTTCTGAAGCAACATAACCCCAAAGCCTACGCATTTTCGTGAACATCAGGGCTGTTTTCCCATTGTTCTCAATAAATTCCGCAGAACGCTCATTTGCCCGATGCTGAACCAACTCAATTGGTGTCATTGTATATTCTCTCGCTTATGTTTGTTTATCCGTAATATATTTTATAATTCACATCAAGGTTGATGCAAGAACAGCACGTATTAGCTTCAATCGCAATCATATGTCTAACTATAAAACCAGATGGATTAAGCGTGGCGTGATTGCGCTGGAATTACCGCAGCAACCCAAGATCGGCAGCACGTTGAATTGTTTCCCCACTGGTGCGTGTCCCAAGCAAAATTCTGATTGTCGTTAATTGTGATTTGATGGTCACAACCGGAGCACCCAAACGAATTGACGCCTCTTCAATGCGTGCTCCACCTGCAAGTATGTTCAATAATTCTTTTTGCTTGCCATTAAGTTTGATCGCAGAGATTTCTTCCTTGTGTATCAGTCTTAGAATTTCTTCTATTTCAATATTTTCTGTATCGGTGGATTCACGATCACTACGGGAAAACCCCCCGATAGAATGTTGATTATTTGCATCAATAGAGATGACAGTACCGTAGTTCATATCATACGCCCTTGAAGCTTTTAGCACGCCTCTTTTGTCAATTGTTGTCAAACCTGACCATCGGCATGTTCCCGTATTTTTGAAGCCCCACATCACGACAGGGTCATTCAGGACAAACCCGTTTTCTTCATAATAATTGATCCATGCAACCGGATATGTTTGAAACAATAACTTTGGAGCATTATACTCAATATGTAATGCGATCGCATAACCTGAAGGTGCCATTTCTTTCAGCACGTCCAACCAATGGTTTATGCCTTCCATTTTTAACATGCGAATCTTCGGTTTTCCGTCATTAAAATCAACACTATAGATTAAATACTTTTTTGACATTTATTGTCACTATATTTAAAATGTTGATACAAGTATTTAAAATATCTTTAGAGATTCAAATAAATAAAATAAAATGGCTGGCGCCTGTCGGGTTGCACATATCTTTACGTATCCGCTTTGGTTCACCTTTAAACTCCATCAATACCTATCCGGCCAAATGGGTTCACAAATATACCGAACTTGGTCTTATGATGCATGATCCCACAATGAAATGGGCATATGAAAGCATTGGCGTTTGCAGGTGGAGCGCACTTTCCGGTGACGACACCCAA
>CAXMSA010000075.1:0-290 GCA_964195605.1 uncultured Amylibacter sp. | reverse complement strand
CTATGGAATTGAATATGGTGCAGCTGTTTCATGCCGGTCGCAGTCCCAAACCGGGCATAGAAGCATTGCCACTTTCGGGCGGGCAGATCGTGAATATGAAGACACAGAACTGATCCATTTGCAGGAATTTGTACAAACGCTGCACAATGCCACTACTCCACCTACAAACATAACCAATGCCGAAATAGAAGTCTTGCTGCTATTAAAGCGCGGGCTGATTATCAAAGAGGTCGCGGCCGAATTGAATATCAGCGAGAATGCCGTCAAGCAACGCATGAGCAACGCCAGAC
>CAXMSA010000074.1:0-12201 GCA_964195605.1 uncultured Amylibacter sp. | reverse complement strand
CACCGGCAGGGGTTGATGTTGATGTGACTGGGGGTATGATTGGGTTGACTTATGGTCACAATTACCAAGGTCAAAACACTGTTTACGGTTATGAAGTTGATCTGAGTGCTTCAAACGCTGATGGTTTTTTGATTGGTGGAATAACACCTTGCATTACGCCTGGCGAAGCTTGCTCAAGTGAGTTGGATGCGCTTGCTACATTTAGAATGCGCGTTGGGGTGCCTTTGCAAAATGGGTTTCTGCCCTATGCAACCGCTGGGCTTGCCATTGGTAAAGTTCAGGCATCTGCCGATTTAGGGGCTTGTGGTTTTACCGGAAATTGCTCGCTTAATGAATGGTTGTTTGGATACACTGTAGGTCTTGGTGTCGAAAAGATGTTTACTAACGGTTGGAGTGCCAAGGCAGAATACCTTTACGTTGATTTAGGTAAACATGGTATGGATGGCTCTGCGCTTGGTGGCAATGTAGCTGGAGATTTCAGCTATGACACTTTCAAGATCGGTGTGAACCGACGTTTTTAATAATTTAGCTGACGATAGAGAAATTACAAAAGGCTGCCCAGATGCGTGGCCTTTTTCTTTGCTTATACGGGTAAGGTTACAGGTTTTTGTTGATCTATAAAGCGTGATGTCACAACCGCGCCAATCCACATGCAAAACAGGGTTAACCATGCGGTTGCAGCAAAAATTGAGCCACCCGTGACGCCCGCACCGATAGCGCAACCACCGGCCAGCATACCGCCCATGCCCATTAATGCGGCACCGATAATGGCGCGTTTCATATTATCGGCACCTTCAAAGCCCAGAAATTGCAGTTCATTGGTACATAATACCGCTAGAAACGCACCGATAAAAACGCCTGCGATTAAGCCGATGTCAAAATCCAGAACCGGGTTTGATGATATAAAAAACATTAACGTGCGGGCAGATGGGCCTGTGAAGGTCGCACTTTCAATTTGCACCGGATCAAAGCTGACGGCGGCAAGCGCACTTGTGAACACCCAACCTAGTGCAACGGCAAATCCAACACCTGAGGCCATGAATAGCACTTGCACCCCGACACGGTTTTTATAGGCGAGGTATAGGGCTATTACGGCTACTATTAACCCAATGCCAATACCGCTGCCATTTGGTAGATGCAGTGCATCCAGCAGATTGATATTATGGCCATTGGGGGTGATCCAAAGGGCCGCCAATGTGCGGCGTAACGGGGCTAACCAACCTTGCAACGCCATCAGGGCAACAACTGCAAAAACCAACCCTGATATGACTGACCGCAGATTGCCTGTGGCCGCAAGTACCAGAAGACGGCCTGAACACCCGCGTGCCAGAACCATGCCGATACCAAAGATCAGGCCGCCGATGATGGCCCCCGAAAATGATCCAGGAACCGCCAGCATACGCGCGTCTGCACTGTGAAAAAGCCTTGCGTATTGGGCCGCTTGTGTCCAAACCACTGCGGTGGAAAATGTCAGCAACCACACTGCCATGCGCCGACCAAATACCCCGCTTGCAAACTCGACCGTGGCCGCACGCAGGCAGAACTGTGACCGTTGTGCCGCTATACCAAAGACGATACCGACGATAAGACCTGTAAGAGCCATTGCCTGTGTATCGCCAAGCCATTCAACAACCGAGATTAAGTCCATAGGGTTCTCCATGACCATATTTGATCACGGGGTACCATGTCTGACCATATTTTCATTGATATAGATCATATAAATATGAATATGAAATTTTGTGCAAATGGGCTTGTACCTGTTGGTTAATTCCAGTTAGGTCGCGTCATGCAGTCTACAAGAGTTTCCATACATGATGCCGGGCATCTACCGGTTTGGCGTCGCCCTTTTACCTTGCTTGCCTTGATGGCATTTGCAATGCCGATGGCGTTTGCCACATGGCAGGCTTTGTTGAACAATTTTGTCCATGTAGTGGCTGGTTTTGATGGTCGTGATCTAGGTTGGCTGCAGTCTGTACGCGAGATACCGGGCTTCTTTGCGGTTGGTGTGATCCTTGTGGTAATGTTTATCCACGAACAGCTTTTGGCAGTTGTCAGTATGATGCTTCTGGCAGGTATAGTGGCCTTTACCGCATGGTTTCCTAGTTTCACCGGCCTGTTGATCACGACGTTTTTGTCCAGTTTGGGGTTTCATTATTATGAAACAGTGAAGATGTCGTTGGAACTGCAATGGCTGGATAAAACAGAGGCCCCTAAAAAACTGGGTTGGCTAATTGCAATCGGTTCGGGTGCGTCTTTAATCACGTATCTGACCATCATGCTGACATGGAAGGTTTTGGGCTGGGATTACAACACGCTTTACATGATGGGCGGGGGCGTCACTTTTGCTATTGCGATTTATTGCTGGCTGGTTTTTCCGCGTTTCGAAGGGGCCACAATACAACACAAGCACATGGTGTTGCGTAAACGCTATTGGCTTTATTATGCGCTGCAGTTCATGGCTGGGGCCAGACGGCAGATTTTTATCGTATTTGCGGCCTTTATGATGGTGGAACGTTTCGGTTTCGAAGTGCATGAGGTCACGGCACTGTTTCTAATCAACTTCATCGCCAATATGTTTTTTGCCCCCTTAATGGGTGGAATGGTTTCAAAATATGGTGAACGTACGGCACTGGCATTCGAATATGTCGGCCTGATTATCGTCTTTCTGGCCTATACAGGTGTTTATATCTTTGGCTGGGGTGTGGTGCTTGCGGCGGGGCTTTATGTGCTAGACCATCTGTTTTTCGCACTGGCTTTAGCGCTGAAAACCTATTTCCAGAAAATCGCAGACCCAAAGGATATTGGCCCCACTGCTGCGGTTGCTTTTACTATCAATCATATAGGTGCAGTCGTGCTACCTGCATTGCTGGGTTACGTTTGGTTGGTCTCACCTGCCGCCGTTTTTGGCGTTGCAACCGGGATGGCCTGTGTTTCGTTATTTCTGGCTTTGCTTATTCCACGGCACCCCAATGCAGGGAATGAGACAATATTTGCGGGCCATAATTAACTGATGGCAATGCAATATCAGGCACGTTTTCTAACCGGATCAACCATGCGCCATGTGGCAGTGATGACCCTCACCTCTATGGTCGGGCTGACGTTTCTGTTCATGGTCGATGCGGCTGCTATTTTTTGGGTATCCTTTTTGGATGACGAAAAACTCATGGCCGCCCTTGGTTTTGCATGGACAATTCAATTTTTCACGATCTCGATCAGTATTGGTCTCATGGTTGCAAGCTCCGCGATGGTGGCAAAATCATTGGGGCAGGGCAATCGTGATAATGCGCGCGAACAAGCCACCTCGGCGATGATGATTGGTGTGGGGATACAGTCAGTTACGGTTGCACTGATATTGGTATTCCGGCGCGAGGTTCTGTCTTTTGCCGGGGCCGAAGGTGAGGTTTTGGATATTGCCAGCCATTTTTTATTGATCGCTGTGCCATCCTTGTTGCTGATCGTGGTCGGTATGATTGCATCATCCATATTACGTGCCGAGGGTGATGCAAAACGCGGGCTTTATGTCACGCTTTCAGCGGGCAGTGTGGCGATGATTGTTGATCCGTTACTGATTTTATGGATGGAAATGGGTGTTGATGGGGCCGCTTGGGGGGTTGTGATTTCGCGCAGTGTTTCTGCCGCATTGGGATTATATTTCGTTATTTGTGTGCATGATCTTGCAGCCCCCGTGCGACTGGCATTTGTGAAACGTTGGGGAAAGCCGTTCTTTATTATTGCAGCCCCTGCGATTATGACCCAGCTTTCATCACCTTTTGGGAATTATCTTATCACGCGGATTATGTCTGATTACGGCGAAAGTGCTGTTGCCGGTTGGGCGGTTTTAAGCCGCATAACGGTTCTGTCCTTTGGTGGTATATATGCGCTGTCAGGGGCAATTGGCGGTATTATCGGCCAAAACTACGGCGCACTTAAATTTGACCGTGTGCGCACGGCTTATCGTGATGCACTGCTGTTTTGCGCTGGATATGTGATCGTTGCTTGGGCAATACTTGCGCTTGCGACAGAGCCTGTGATTGCAGTGTTTGGGTTAGGGACGGAAGCGGCTGGGGTGATAAAAGCCTTCACTTACGTTTCCGCAGGTGGCTTTGTCTTTGCAGGTGCGCTTTATGTTTCAAACGCATCGTTTAATAATCTGGGCAAACCGATTTATTCAACAGGATTTAATTGGTTGAAAGACGGCTTGTTGATGTGGCCTTTGTGTATCTTATTAAGCAGTTATTTTGCCGCCCCCGGCGTTGTCTATGGTCAAGGGCTTGCTTGGGCTGTTGCTGGGGTTGCGTCAACCATTGTTGGTTGGCGCGTCATTGGTAACATTGAAGCGAGTGATGCAGCTAAGGCTGGACACAAAGCCCGATTGCGTTAAGCTTTTGGGAAACCTTTTCGGAGTTAGCCCCATGTTGTTTAAACGCCCCACTGATATCCCTTCCGCCTCTGAAGCTTTGAAAGGCCGTGAAGATGCAATTCCCACTGCCGCAACTCACTTCCTGAATGGGCGTCCGTTAAAGGCGGATGTGCCTGATGGGTTTGAAACCGCAATGTTCGGCATGGGATGTTTCTGGGGTGTTGAACAGAAATTCTGGGGATTGGATGGTGTCTGGATGACAGCGGTTGGATTTGCTGCCGGTACCACAGAAAATGCAACTTATCAGGAGGTTTGCTCTGGCAAAACTGGCCATAACGAGGTTGTTTTGATCAGTTATGACCCGCAAATAATCAGTTACGACGACCTGCTGAAAGTATTTTGGGAAAACCATGATCCAACCCAAGGCATGCGCCAAGGTAATGATCAAGGCACACAGTACCGTTCAGGTATCTACACCTATTCGGACGCGCATAAAGCACAGGCCAAGGCAAGTCAGTTGGCATTTCAGACCCAACTTTCCGCCAAAGGCTTCGGAGCGATCACGACTGAAATACTGTCGGCACCTGAATTCTTTTATGCGGAAGGTTATCACCAGCAATATCTGGCGAAGAACCCGTCTGGATATTGCGGGTTAAGCGGTACAGGCGTAAGCTGCCCAATTGGTCTGAACGCTTGACGCGAAGGGTTTGCTGGCCTATCCGCGCTTGAAGCCGATGATTAAGGATGCCGATGCCAACCTATACCGCTCTGACAACTCTAGCAGATAAAACCGCAGCCGAATCCATGGCTGCAATGCTGGAAACCATAGTGCCTGAACCTTATGGTGTGGGTGTCTTTGAAATTGAAGACGGTTCGGGCCTGTTTGAAGTGGCTGGTTACTTTTTGGAACAACCAGACGAGATTGCTTTGGCTCTGATTGCCGCGACCACAAACGCCAAGCCGTTTGCGGTGTCAAAACTTCCTGATAAAGACTGGGTGGCCGAAGTGTGCCGTGAATTGGCGCCTATTCGTGCCGGGCGTTTCTTTCTTTATGGCAGCCATGATGCAGACAAGGTTCCAACCGATTGCGTGCCGTTGTTGATTGAGGCGGCGATGGCATTTGGTACGGGACATCACGGCACAACGCAGGGCTGCTTGACCGCACTTGATACATTAGCAAACGACGGGTTTATGCCTGAAAATGTGGCTGACATTGGCTGTGGAACCGCTGTTTTAGCGATGGGTGCGGCTAAAATATGGAATGTCCCTATGCTTGCCAGCGATATTGATGAGGTGGCAACGGATACCGCTATAGCCAACCTTGCATGCAATGACCTGGAAGGACGCGTAGAAGTTGTAACCTGTGCTGGATTTAACCATCCAAGGTTGCAAAAAGAATCGCCGTTCGATTTGATCTTGGCTAATATTCTGAAAGGCCCACTGATCGCACTTGCCCCTGATATGGGGGCATCATGTTGTTCAGGTGGATACACAATCTTATCTGGTATTTTGAATGAACAAGCCGATGAAGTGTCTGAAAGCTATAAAAATAACGGGTTTGTTGAAACGGATCGTTTGACTTTCGGCGAATGGAGCACACTGACCCTACAAAGGAAATGACACAATTCCGCCAGCTTTCTGCCACAATTTTATGCTTTATGGACACAATTCTGTAAGTTCCTTGTAGCAAAGAGTATTGATTATGTCAGACGTTCAAATAAATGATTTCCACTCTCGTGTGGATCGAATTACACATAACCACCCACATAACTACTCACGAAAAAAAACAAGCACCAATTCTGCGCAATAACTTTGGTGAGATTGTTATGCCAAAAGCAAAGAATGAGCATTTTTGGTGGATGATGTTTGTACGGCCTTTATTGCTGCTGTATATTTCGTTTACAGTTTTTAAGGCTGTGTTGTTTTTTAACTCTGATCATAATGATTATACACAGATTCTTGCGAATTTAGAAGCGGGTGACAGTAAATCACAAATTGTGGCTTTCACAATGACACCAGGATATTTCACAGAACCAGTTGGCGTATTTGTGTCTGGTATTGTGAATAAATTAAACCAAGCACAAAAAAAATAAGCCGCCCAAAACGGACGGCTTATTCATACACTAAGCGTGTATTTTATTAGAAGCGGAAGAAACCTGTGTTCATGTTGTTTACATCTGCACGTGTAATTCCGATGTCTTCCAGCCCACGTGTTGATAACACGCTAAGCTGTTTGTAAGTGTTGCGATTTGCGTTCCAAGAATGAAAGCTGGTTTTGACAGCTTCTAGTGCTTTGATTGCGCGGTAAGTTGTGATTGCACCAAATGGTGCTGGTTTTGTTGTGTTTAAGAAAGCCATTGGCCTAATCCTTGAGTGCGGTCTGTTGACCTTGTTGTAAAGATAAATGGTAGATTGCCGAAACAATCTACCAGCGTTTCATGTGTTTTATGGTATTAGTGGTAAAGACCTGTGTACAGGTTTTTAGCATCTGCATAAGCCAAACCAATGTCATCCAACCCATGCGCAGATAATGCATTCAGTTGTTTGTTTAATTTGCGCTTTTTATTCCATGTGGAAAGATTATTTAAAACAGTCTCCACAGCGTTGATTGTATGGTAAATTGCGATAGCACCGAAAGGTGCTGAGGTGGTTGAGTTCATTGTAGACATTGCTTTTTCCTTTCCTTGGGGTGACCGAATGTGGCCGTATTTCTTAATCTGCATGTAGGCCTACTTAGATCACTTTACAATTGCGATTTTTGCATACCTGAAATGATCCCTTTGCATGTCATATTGCTGCCATATTTAAGGGCGGTTTTGTTATGGTTATATAAAGGTGCTTGGCTAATGTTCTTGTTTCGTGCTAATGGTTGCTCAGGTAAGAAACAGAGGCGATATGCGTGTAATAGGAATTGATCCAGGTTTGCGAAACATGGGATGGGGTATCGTGGATGTCACAGGTACTAAATGTAGCCATGTAGCGAACGGTGTATGTAAATCTATTGGTGTAGGTTTGGCTGAAAGATTGCTAAGTTTACATGAACAATTAACGCTGGTTTTAGAAGATTTTAAACCAGATACGGCCGCTGTTGAGAAAGTTTTTGTCAATAAAGATGGGGCGGGAACGCTGAAATTGGGTCAGGCAAGGGCAATTGCATTGTTAGTGCCTGCGCAATTTGGGCTGGCTGTTGGCGAATATGCTGCCAATACGGTTAAAAAAGTTGTGGTTGGTGTTGGGCACGCGGACAAGCGACAGGTTGGCCACATGGTGCGATTGCAGTTGCCAAGTGCCAATATAGCCAATGCGGATGCCGCAGATGCTTTGGCAATTGCAATGTGTCATGCGCATCACGCGCAGTTTTCCAACCGGTTGGAGGCGGCCATTGCCAAAGCGGGGACGGCAGCATGATCGGGAAAATCACCGGTAAAGTGGATTTCCGTGCCAAAGACCATGTTCTGGTCGATGTGCAGGGGGTTGGTTATCTAGTCTATTGCTCTGAACGCACTTTGGCCGCTTTACCGCCTGCGGGCAGCATTGTCGCTCTTTATACTGAACTTTTGGTGCGTGAAGATAACCTGCAATTGTTTGGCTTTCTGACATTGGCGGAAAAAGAATGGCACAAGCTGTTGACTACAGTACAAGGGGTTGGTGCTAAAGCCGCTTTGGCGATTGCCGGAACTTTGGGTACAGACGGTGTCAGTCGCGCGATCACTTTGGGCGATATCGCAGCGATTAAATCCGCCCAAGGGGTTGGCCCGAAACTGGCTCAACGGATTGTGACGGAATTAAAAGATAAGGCGGCAAGTATTATTGCGATGGGGGCAGCGGGTGCAGAACAGGTTGTTATTGATGACAGCGTGGTGATTGAAACCCCAACCGGATCGGCACCGCGCAAGGCAGTGCCAGCTTCTAACAATGCAGGCGCACAGGCGGATGCGCTTTCGGCTTTGGTTAATTTGGGCTATGGACAGGGTGATGCGGCAAGTGCTGTGGCTGAAGCGTCAGGGTCTGATACCGATGCAGGCTCTGGTGCGTTGATTAAAGCGGCGTTGAAACTTCTGGCACCGAAAGCGTGATGCAATGAGCGAACCTGATCCAACTTTGCGTCCTGAAGTGCAACCCACGGATATGGACCGCGCTATGCGGCCACAAACCCTAGACGCGTTTGTGGGGCAGGCACAGGCGCGGGCGAATCTTAAGGTTTTTATTGCAAGTGCACGAAAACGCGGCCAGGCGATGGACCATACGTTGTTTTATGGCCCGCCCGGACTGGGGAAAACCACATTGGCGCAGATCATGTCGAAAGAGCTGGGAGTGGGGTTTCGCATGACCTCGGGGCCTGTCTTGGCAAAAGCGGGGGATTTGGCGGCCATTTTAACCAATCTTGATGCAAATGATGTTCTGTTCATTGATGAAATTCACCGCCTGAACCCTGCAGTGGAAGAGGTGCTTTATCCGGCCTTGGAAGATTTTGAACTGGATCTGGTGATCGGCGAAGGCCCTGCGGCACGTACAGTGCGCATTGATCTGCAACCGTTTACCCTTGTCGGGGCAACCACGCGGTTGGGCTTGTTGACAACGCCTTTGCGGGATCGTTTCGGCATTCCTATGCGACTTGAGTTTTATACCGTGGATGAGTTGTGCCATATCGTTGATCGCGCTGCCCGTCTGATGGGGGCCGATGCCACAGCACAAGGTGCGTTGGAAATTGCCCGGCGTTCGCGCGGCACTCCGCGTATTGCTGGGCGTTTGCTGCGCCGCGTTGTGGATTTTGCCATTGTAGAAGGCAACGGGCGGGTTGATGTTGAAATAGCCGACAGTGCCCTGACCCGTCTGGGTGTGGATGACTTGGGGCTGGATAGTGCAGATCGTCGCTACCTGCGTTTGCTGGCCGAAAACTATGGCGGCGGCCCTGTGGGTGTTGAAACCATTGCCGCAGCTTTATCCGAAGCGCGCGATGCAATAGAAGAGGTGATCGAGCCTTATCTGTTGCAACAGGGTTTGATCCAGCGTACCCCGCGCGGGCGGATGTTGGCGGCGAAGGCATGGAAACATTTAGGCCTTGATGCTCCGAAACCAACCGCACAAAGGGATATGTTCGGAAATGGAAAATGAACGAAGCATTTAGTGTAGAGGCAATTGAGCAGTTGTTCACGCGCAAAGATGGCAGCTATGGTTTTGCCCGCTGGGTTCGCCAGATTGCGCCTGTTGTCTTTGGTGTTGATGACGATACGCTGGGCTATTTGAAAGAAACGATTGCCCAAACCGTGGCGGTGACAGGCGGTACGCTGGCCGAAATTGACCCGGAATTGGGTGCCAACTTCATGTGGTTCTTTTGCACTGAATGGGATGAGGTGGCCGCTGTGCCTGATCTGGAAAAACTGGTGCCGGATTTGCAAGGGCTTGTGAAAGGTCTGAACCAGAAAAATGTCAATGAGCACCGTATGTTCATCTTCGACAAAGACGGCTCCATCAAAATGTGTCTGTTGTTTTTACGGATGAAGGGTGCGATTGCCGATATGACTGTGCAGGCATTAGGTGTGGGTGAAACCTTGCAATGCCTGCTGACATGGGGTGAAGAGGTGTTCAGTAACCAAAGCCCCATCGCTGTGCTGAAAGAAAACGGCATTTGTATTGTGAAACCGGAATTTGCATCTTTAGTGCGCGGTGCTTATGACCCCGTCATGCCGCCCGTTGCGACGGACATCAGCCACGCTTTGCGGTTACATCCACGGGCTAACAGGCTTTATCGGGATATGATGCAATGACCCACACGTTTTCTTTACGGGTATATTACGAAGACACTGATCTGGCTGGTATCGTTTACTATGCCAATTACCTGAAATTTATCGAACGCGCCCGCAGCACAATGGTGTTGGAAGCAGGCATTGATCAACTGGAAATGCAGCAAGAAGGGTTGGTGTTTGCAGTTAAAAAAGTAACAGCGGATTATAAAAGTAGCGCAAAGTTGAACGACGACCTTCGGGTTGAAACCATATTACAACAGCTAACTGGCGCTAAAATTGTCTTTGCACAAGATGTTTATCGTGCCGATACACTGATATTTTCCGCCCTAGTAACAGTGGTTTGCATCACGAATGCAGGGAAAATCAACCGCATTCCAGCGAAAATTCGCGCAAAATTGGCCAAAGCGGCCAAATAAGCCAGCAAAAGCTATGCGAAGCTATAGTTTTTTGTTAAAAGACTGCCTAGAAGACAATAATAACAAGAAGTCGCCAAGAAGGTGGCTCATTAGGCAAACGAGCGGTTTTATGGAAACAGAAGCACTGGGTCTTGTGCAGGATCTTGATTTTTCGATGTTAGCACTTTTTATGCGTGCGACCTTAATTGTTAAAGTGGTGATGGTACTTTTACTGTTTTCCTCTTTTTGGTCGTGGGGCATCATCATTCAAAAGTTTATCAATTATCGCAAAGCCCGCGGTAACAGTGCGCGGTTTGACCGCGCCTTTTGGTCGGGTGAACCGCTGGATGGCTTGTATCAACAGCTTGGTGACACACCAAAGGGCGGTGCAGAACGTATATTTGTGTCGGGCATGTCGGAATGGCGCCGCTCACATCGCTCTGACGGGCAGATGATTGCAGGCGTGCAACAACGTATTGACCGTTCTATGGATGTGGCCATCGGGCGCGAGTCTGAAAAGTTGAACAACGGGTTGACGTTTCTGGCCACTGTGGGCTCTATTGCCCCGTTTGTTGGCTTGTTCGGCACGGTTTGGGGCATCAAAAACGCGTTTGAACAAATCGCCATTCATCAAAGTTCAAACCTTGCCGTTGTGGCCCCCGGTATCTCTGAAGCATTGGCCGCAACCGCCCTTGGTTTGTTTGCCGCGATCCCTGCGGTTATTTTTTATAATAAACTGTCATCGGATGCGGACCGGATTATCGGCAGTTATGACAGTTTCGCTGATGAGTTTTCGACAATTCTTTCACGCCAGATAGACGCGTAAGGGGGCTGATATGGGCGCAGGTGTAATCGAACGGGGCGGTGGCGGCGGTAAACGTCGCAGAAGCCACGCCAAACGCAGACCAATGTCAGAGATCAACGTCACCCCTTTTGTGGATGTGATGCTGGTTTTGCTAATTATCTTTATGGTTGCAGCCCCGTTGTTGACGGTTGGCGTGCCGATTGAACTGCCAAAAACCGCAGCCACGCCGCTAGCGACAGAAGAAGAAGAACCTTTAACGATTGCCATATCGGCCGACGGTAAACTGGTGCTGCAAAACACCGAGATTGATCGCAATACGCTGATCCCGAAACTACAAGCGATTGCCGCCGAACGGGAAAGCCAGAAAGTATTCCTGCGGGCCGATGGTGCTGTGCCATATGCGGATGTGATGCAGATTATGGGTGCCCTGAACGCTGGCGGGTTTCGTGATATCGGGTTGGTTACAGATGCAGGCGGCCCTTCTTTAAATGATCAGGGCGGTTAAAGGTGGATTTTGCAAACCGGTACCAAAATATCAGGAGCTTTGCACATTGGTGCCATCGGGCTGATTGCGTTCGGGGGTTCTTTGTTTAGCGAGCCACCCAGTGATGCCATTCAAATCTCTGAGGTGAGTATCATCTCGTCTGAGGATTTTGCCGCGATGCAATCCACAAGTCCTGACCCTTCGCCTGATGTGGCCACTGCACCAAAGATTGAAACACCAGAACTGACCGTTGAGGCGGCCCCACAGATTGAGCAACCTCAAGAACAGACACCTACCCCGGAAGAAGAGGTGGCAATTCTGGCACCCGCCCCATCGCCAGCCCCCGCACCGCGTATTGATACACAATCGGCCCCGAAGCCCGATATAAATGCGACCGAGGCGCAAACGCC
>CAXMSA010000073.1:0-12330 GCA_964195605.1 uncultured Amylibacter sp. | reverse complement strand
GATAAAGGGTGCGATTTTATGCGTGTCTTTTATTCCTGGCGCGCTTTCGACGCCCGAGGAGACATCCACTTGGGTGGCCCCCGTCAATTGCACCGCTTCTGCCACGTTTTCAGAGGTAAGGCCACCCGCTAACATCCACGGACATGCCCAGCGACGGCCTGAAATGAGACGCCAGTCAAAGCTTATGCCATTGCCACCCGGTAATACTGCATTCTTTGGTGGTTTCGCATCGATTAAGATCTGGTCACTGACCCGCATGTATGTGTCGATGGCATTTAAATCGCTGGCATCAGCCACCCCGATCACTTTCATTACAGGCAGGCCGTAACGTTTTTTAACTTCAATGACGCGTTCAGGTGTTTCATGACCGTGTAGTTGTAGCATATCAATAGGAACCCCTGCTGTAATGGCATCCAGTTCTTCGTTCGTCGCGTCTACGAATAGGGCGACTTTACATATGTTAGCCGGTACAGATAAGGCCAGTTCACGGGCCTGTGGAATGTTTACGTAACGGGGTGACTTTTCAAAAAAATTAAAGCCAATGTAGCGCGCGCCCGCTTGCGCCGCCGCAGTTACGCTGCTTGCCGTATTCAGGCCGCAAATTTTAACAGCAGTCATTTGAGGTTACTCCAGCAGGGCAAGAACGTCGTCTTTGCCTTCGCCAGTTTTTTCGCGCAACTTACCAACTTCGCGTTCCAGATGTTTCACTTGGCGGTTGGTTTTAGATAGGTTGTTACGGATTTTAAATTCGCGCAGATATTCCCATATAAACCCGATCAATAGGCCTGTTAGAATTCCGCCGAAGATCACCAGAAACAACGGCACAGTGACGCTATCTGCAAAAGGTAGAAAAGCGGCCAAGTCTTCGGGTAATAATTGCAACTCAACAGGTTGGCGATTTGCCACAGCAACCACAATAAGTAAAAGGGCCACTGCACCAAGGAATAGATATTTTATAAAACGCATGGGGCTTACCTCACTCAATAAAGCGAGTATCAGCCGCCATTTAGCCGATCCCGCAAAAGTTTGCCTGTTTTAAAAAACGGAACGTGCTTTTCATCAACAGAAACAGAATCCCCCGTTCTGGGGTTACGACCAACCCTAGCATTTCGTTTTTTGACAGAAAAGGCCCCAAAGCCCCTTAACTCCACTCGATTGCCATCAGCCATGGCTTCAATGATTTCGTTAAAAATAGTGGAAACGATGCGCTCAACATCCCTGTGATATAGATGTGGATTATCTTCAGCAATCTTTTCAACCAATTCGGAACGTATCATCGGTAGCTCTCCTCCCCAGAAGGTAAATTTTTTAATTTATGTCTGGATGATACTGACAGATAAATTCCCATCTGGGAATATATTTAAACGCGAAGGTATTGATTTTTTGGGCTTCTGTGGGGATTTATACATCGTTTGTTGTAAGTTTCCTGTTGATAACTCTGATCAATCTGACGGAAATTCGGAATCAACAAAAGCCTGCAATACTAAGGGGTTGATGATTCGCAAGAAAAACGGCGCCCATATGGACGCCGTTTCAAGTATTAATTATGCAACGTAGATAAATTATTCGTTATCTTGGTTTTTCAAAGCCGCACCCAAAATATCGCCCAATGATGCACCTGCATCAGTAGAGCCATATTGTTCGACAGCTTCTTTTTCTTCTGCAATTTCACGTGCTTTGATCGACAGACCCAAACGGCGGGTTTTTGCGTCGATGTTTGTTACACGCGCATCAACCTTGTTGCCAACAGAGAAACGTTCTGGGCGTTGTTCGGAACGGTCACGTGACAGGTCAGAACGACGGATGAACGCTTTCATGCCGTCATAAGTCACTTCGATACCACCATCTTCAATGGAGGTCACTTCAACAGTTACAACCGCACCGCGTTTAACACCAGCAGTTGCATCTGCAAATGGATCACCGTCCAGTGCTTTAATAGACAGGGAAATGCGTTCTTTATCTGCGTCCACATCGGTTACAATCGCTTGCACGATGTCACCTTTTTTGTAGTCTTGGATTGCATCATCACCAGAACGGTTCCAGTCCAGATCAGACAAATGAACCATGCCGTCGATGTCGCCCTCAAGGCCCACGAACAAACCAAATTCAGTGATGTTCTTAACTTCACCTTCAACTTTGGTGTCGATCGGGAAGTTTTTAGCAAAGCCTTCCCATGGGTTGCCCTGAGTTTGTTTCAGGCCAAGGGAAACGCGGCGTTTCTCTTGATCAATCTCAAGAACCATAACTTGAACTTCTTCAGAAGTTGAAACAATCTTACCTGGGTGGATGTTTTTCTTGGTCCAAGACATTTCTGACACGTGAACCAAACCTTCAACACCAGAGTCTAGCTCAACGAACGCACCGTAGTCGGTGATGTTTGTCACACGGCCCGTATGGACTGATTCCAATGGGAAGCGATCAGCAACATTGCTCCAAGGATCTTCTTGCAACTGTTTCATGCCCAAGGAAATACGATGGGTTTCTTTGTTGATCTTGATGATCTGAACTTTGATGGTTTCACCAATCGTCAAGATCTCGGATGGGTGGTTCACACGGCGCCATGCCATGTCCGTGACGTGCAGCAAGCCGTCAACGCCGCCCAAGTCAACAAATGCACCATATTCGGTGATGTTTTTGACGACACCGTCAACTGCATCGCCTTCGGCCAGTTTGCCAACGATCTCTGCACGTTGTTCTGCGCGCGACTCTTCAAGGATTGCACGACGTGATACAACGATGTTGCCACGGCGGCGGTCCATTTTTAAAACGATGAACGGTTGAGCAAGACCCATCAATGGGCCAGCGTCGCGTACCGGACGCACATCAACCTGAGACCCTGGCAAGAATGCAACCGCACCGCCCAGATCAACAGTAAAGCCACCTTTGACACGACCGAAGATTGCGCCTTCAACACGCTCTTCTTTCTCATAGGCTGCTTCCAGACGATCCCAAGCTTCTTCGCGACGGGCTTTCTCACGTGAAATAACTGCTTCACCGCGGGCGTTTTCTACACGCTCAAGAAAAACCTCAACGCTATCGCCGACTTCAATTTCGGGGTCTTGGCCAGGATTTGCGAATTCTTTAATGTCAACGCGGCCTTCCATTTTATAGCCTACGTCGATGATGGCTTGTCCTGCTTCTATTGCAATGACTTTACCTTTGACGACACTGCCTTCATCAGGGGTGTCGACGTCGAAGCTTTCTTGAAGAAGGGCTTCGAATTCCTCCATAGTGGCTTTAGCGCACATATATATAGTTCCTTCGTTTACATTTTTTCGGGCCAAACGGTTGGTTCCGCCGGTCTTTTGGGTTTCGTTCAAGTCGCGCAGACCAAGCAAAGCAACAAACACACAAAGGGCCGAGATTTCCCGACCCTGCTCTACATATCAGCGTTATATCCGCCACTGCCTTTACGACTGCCGCGCGTATAATGGATGTTTGGCGGGGATGCAAGCTGTTTGCTATATTGCGTAGCTATGGGCTTATCCTGGGCATTATTCGAAAACATGCCTAGCATCATGTTTTAAAAGGTGTTTAAAAACTATAGAATGAAAGGCACATCTTTATGGCTTTGGGACGGGAACTAGACGGCATCCTTGTTGTATCACTGGAGCAGGCGGTTGCAGCCCCATATTGCGGGCTTTTACTTGCAGATGCCGGGGCTCGGGTGATCAAAGTGGAGCGCGCCGAGGGTGATTTTGCGCGGGCCTATGATAAAGGTGCGGATGGGAACAGTGCGATTTTTGCGTGGCTTAACCGTGGAAAGCAATCTGTTGTTTTGGATATCGGGGATAAAGCTGATGCAGCATTACTGGCACGCATGTTGCAAAAGGCAGATGTATTTTTACACAACCTTGCCCCCGGTGCGTTAGAGCGTAAGGGCTTTGGTGTTGACGATTTGAAGATGCTGAACTCTAAGCTGATCAATGTGCAAATCACAGGCTATGGCACCGATGGAGATGCCGCTAAAATGAAGGCGTATGATTTTTTGGTGCAAGCGGAAAGTGGGGTTTGTGATGTCACAGGCACAGCCGATGACCCCAGCCGCGTCGGGCTTTCAATTTGTGATATAGGCACAGGCCTTACAGCATTTTCTGCAATTTTGCGCGCACTTATCAAGCAAGGGCGTACGGGTGAGGGCAGTTATATCCCGATCTCTATGTTTGATGTTCTTGCCGACTGGATGAACATGCCTTTGATGGCAGAACGGTATATGGCCAGTAAACCCAAGCGTATGGGGATGACCCATGCCTTGCTGGCACCCTATGGCGCTTATAAAACAAAAGACGATCATCTGCTTCTTATTGCTATTCAGAACAATCGGGAATGGGGGATGTTTTGCGATAAGATCTTACATCAAGCCGCCCTTAGTAAAGATCTGCGGTTTTTGAATAATGTAGACAGGGTGGCGAACCGGGATGAAATGGACATATATATTAATACCGCTTTTGCTAAGGACACCAAGGAAGCAATGATGGAGGACCTAAGTAAGGCCCGTATTGCATTTGCACAGCTTAGTACGGTCGGGGATTTATCCAACCATAAATTTTTGCGTAACCTATCGGTAAATTATGCGGGTGCGGAGGTTGAACTTGCTGACCTGCCGGTTCGTATTGATACAGCACGCTTGACAGATGTTCCAACGCTTGGGCAGCATCAGGTGGAAATATGTGCTGAGTTTGATGAATAAACACACCTAGGAAGTTTCGATGAAATATGAACAAAGCCACCCTGAAATACGCGATGCTGTTGCCAAACTATGTGCAGGCTTTCCAGGTGAGTATTGGCGTAAGTTGGATCGTGAACAAGCATATCCAACAGAGTTTGTAAGGGCACTTACCGACGCGGATTTCTTGTCGGCACTGATCCCCGAAACCTACGGCGGTTCTGGGTTAACATTGTCTGCGGCTGCGACCATTTTAGAAGAAATACACCTGAATGGATGCAATGCAGGGGCGTGTCATGCGCAGATGTATACTATGGGAACATTGTTGCGTCACGGCTCAGACCTGCAAAAACGAACCTACTTACCACAGATAGCAACCGGTGATTTGCGTTTGCAGGCTTTTGCCGTGACTGAACCGACCAGCGGTACGGACACAGGTGCGCTGCGGACGACAGCAAAGCGTGATGGTGATGATTTTGTTGTGAACGGTCAGAAGATATGGATTTCACGCACACAACATTCTGATCTGATGATTTTATTGTGCCGCACCACCCCGTTGGATCAAGTGAACAAAAAGACTCAAGGGTTATCTGTTCTGTTAGTTGATATGCGTGATGCCGACGAAAAAACGCTTAGCAT
Organism: uncultured Amylibacter sp.; assembly: GCA_964195605.1. Taxonomy (GTDB): domain Bacteria; phylum Pseudomonadota; class Alphaproteobacteria; order Rhodobacterales; family Rhodobacteraceae; genus Amylibacter. Next base: position 7,025 of record CAXMSA010000073.1, on the reverse strand, counting down.
ACGCCCCATTCGCACGATGATGAACCATGCGACAACCGAAGTGTTTTTCGACAACCTCAGGGTGCCAGCTGAAAATTTGATCGGGGAAGAAGGTAACGGTTTTCGTTATATTCTGTCGGGGATGAATGCAGAGCGGATATTGATTGCGGCTGAATGTATTGGTGACGCCAAATGGTTTATTAACCGTGCTTGCGATTATGGCCGTGAACGCAAAGTGTTTGGGCGTCCTATAGCGCAAAATCAGGGCATACAGTTTCCCATCGCACAGGCCTATGCCAAAATGCGATCTGCTGAACTGATGTTGAAAGAGGCGGTCAGACTATATGAAGCAGGTGAAAATCCCGGCGAAGAGGCTAATTTAGCAAAGATGCTGGCCGCAGACGCGTCATGGGCAGCAGCCGAAATGTGTGTGCAGACCCACGGCGGGTTCGGGTTTGCCGAAGAATATGATATTGAACGCAAGTTTCGCGAAACCCGTTTATATCAGGTAGCACCTATATCCACTAACCTGATCTTGTCTTACATTTCTGAACATGTATTGGATTTGCCGCGATCATTTTAGCCTATAGCCACGCAGTTGCCTGCATGGTCACACCGATATCTTCACGGCCACACCAGCATGCGACGGCGCCATCAACCATCTTTTGCACACCAGTTGCAAAAAGGGCGGTATTATCAAGAGGGGCCAAGCCGCGATAAGACATGCGTGAAAGCGGTTTGCCATAAGTGTTTTCTGCAAGAATTGCCATCATGATTGCCTGCATAGGGCCATGTACAATCAGCCCGCTGTAACCCTCTGTCTCTGTTGCATAGGGGTGGTCGTAGTGAATGCGGTGTCCGTTAAAGGTCATGGCAGAAAAACGAAATAAAAGTGTTGGTGTCGGGTCAGTCCAGATCAATGTATCTACGGGTGGCAAATCTAGTTTCGGGGTGCTTGTTTTTTTATGCGCTGGGGTTGGGTTGCGGTAAACGATGTCTTGGCGTTCGGTTATGCGCGGATCATTATCGACCAGATATTCATGGCGCACGGTTACAAAGCAAAGCGGGCCTGAACGACCGGATTTTGCCTGAATATCAGTAATAGTTGAATGTCTAGTCACAAGATCATTGATTAATAAAGGTGCATGAAATTCCATTTCCCCACCCGCCCACATACGCAGATCGTATGGGACTGGTGGCAAAAAACCACCCTTGGCGGGGTGCCCGTCGCGACCTAGTAGGTTCAGGTCAACGCAAGCAGGTGCAATACACCATTGCGTGCCAAGCGGGGCCTGACCGTCTTTGCATGTTGCCATAGGAAGGGTGGATGAAACACGATTAGCCAAGGCCTGCGTAATTGTATCAGAAGCAGTTTCCTGGCGGCCAATCCATTGTTCCATATGTTCCATATTTATTTCCATCCTTAAGCTTTACTCAACCAGCTCCCAGCCAGTAACTACTGCCATTTATAATTCCAGTGCGCCGTTTTTCAAGGTGGTTTTTATGATTATTTCGATCAACTCGAAGCTTGATTCAGAACTGATGTCTTCAAAGTAAACCGTGCCCGGCCAAGGCGGGTTTCTGTTGTCATAGCCATTTTGGGCGATGGTTTCCGCAACATTTTTAATGGCGGATACATAAGCGTCAGAGGTGTCTTGGATGCTTGTTCTTGTCGCAGCCATATCCTTTATGCTGTTGCGGTCGATCTGACCTGCCCCAATACCCAGAAACAGCGGAATATTACGTTCAATCGCCTGTTCTTGATAAAACGGCATCGGTACACGGTCGTCATCAAGGCGGATAATGAAATCTGGGCAAACGCTGAATTTAAGGTCAGTTAGTTGCTGTAGTGTCAGGCTTTCTGTAGCTTTGCCACTGGATCCGCGCCGTCTTGACTCTCGGTTTTTTTTGATAGCCTGGGTGACATAATCGCCGCGAAAGTTTGCGTCATAAACCCGATGGCCCCATGGGTTTTCATCAACTAACCGGCGTGATGATCTGATCGCCATATTTTTGCAATTTTGCGGCCCGATAAAGAATGGTGAGCCGGATGCGTCAGACAGTTCTACCCAGCCGTTGGGGAAGCGTTTAAAGAAATGCTCGATCCACGGTTGGATCACTTTATCGGTTAGACAATCAAGCAGCTCATTGGCAAAATCAGGCTCGTGAACCAATGCGGCAAGCAATGGTTCTTGGCCGAAAGTATCGGCCGCAAGGCTGTAGGCAGCACTAAGGTGCAGGATCGGTTCTAACCCGGTTAAGCGTTCATATGTCGCGATAATATCGGTAACAATTTTAGGGATGCCGCTATCAAAGTCAGGTGTTTGAATGTCCTGCCAGTTGTCCCGTGTCAGCAGCATTTTATCCGGGTCTGCACCTGGCGGGAACCTGTCCGGATACATCATCGCCTGGCCCATTGCCTCGGCGGTGAAGCCGTAAACCGGCCAGCTTACATATAATTTGTTCATTCCCAGTAAGCGGCGTGACAATAATGTTGTGCGCACATAGCGATCAGCATCACCTTTATAAAATTCTGCCGATTCATAACCGTACAAGTCATTCATGATGGTCAGTGTCATCAAGTTTAATGATCCTCCGACATTCACGGCATCTTGTGGTGTCGGTTCAGCGAAAACCGCATCATATTCACCCGCAATAGTAGCGTCAAATATCTCTCTTAAACGCTCCAGTGCTTTTGGATCTCCTGCTTGCCAGCGGGACAGCAAGTTACAACCTTCAGTGACCTCTAATTCTTTTATCATACTCGTATTCCTTGCACGCCTGTTTTGTCATCCAAAACAGTCTTCGTCTCGAATGTTATTTTGCGTAAAATAATGTAAAAAAACAGTTGGAATATTTTAGGCTATACCATAAAATAATTATATGAATAATATTCGAAACATCTTGGGTACACTGCCCGCATTTGTAGAGTCTGCACGTTTGGGCAGCTTTACAAAGGCCGGCGATAAATTAGGCATGGCCCAACCTTCTGTCAGTCGATTTATTCATAATTTGGAGGCAAGTACAGGGCTGAGCCTATTCCACAGAAACCACAACAAAATAGAACTTACAGAAAATGGGAAACTACTTTTTGATGCAGTGACACTGGGATTGGATCATATCAGCCGTACTATTGCCACCATGCGCGAAAATGATGAAAGCTCGATTGTTACAATTGGGTGTTCGCATGGGTTTTCGCATATGTGGCTGCAGGCCAAGCTTCCGGAAATTCAGAAATCCTTATCGCACCATAAAGTACAAATCGTCACAACTGATCACACAGTTTCGGTGACACAGGAAGATGTAAGTTGTTCGGTGCGTTTGGGCGATGGAAACTGGCCCGATTACGTGTCTAATTTTTTGTTTGCAGAAGAAGTTTACCCTGTTTGCACACAGGAATTCGCCCAAAGATATAATATTACGAATGCAAAATCATTGACGCCGCACGATCTGTTAAAATTGCCTCTCGTTGTTTTGGATGCGGGCAAGTATGACTGGCTTGGTTGGCGTGAATGGTTTTCGTATAACGGCATTTCATATGAAATAGCCTTGGATGCAGAGCTTATTAACAATTACGCCTTTACATTACAGGCGGCAATGGCAGGTCAAGGGGTTGCTTTGATGTGGGATGGTCTTGATGCGCCATACATGAAAAAGGGATGGCTTATTGAATTGGGGCAATTCCGCGTTAAAACACGGAATGCTTATTATTTAACATTTCCTAAGAACAGCCCATTTGCAGATAGCTTCACTCAGGCATTTTCATAAACTACCTTTAAAGCCCGCTTTTGAAAGTGGTCCAAAGCCGCGTGCGCAGGCGTGTGCTTTTAGGTGATATGGTTTTATCACCAAACAACCGTGCCCGCAGGTGGGTAAATGCCTGGGTCGCCCTTCAAATCAGGGTCAAGCATCGGCAATGAGGCCGTGTTCGGGTTGGTGTAAAACATGGTGTTAAAGAAGTCGGTAATCTTGCGAGGGCATTCTTCGCAATCCATCGCACAGAATTTGGATATCAGTTACGGCACTGTAAAAAATCACCGTAAAAAGTTATTTTCAAAATTGGAAATCTCTTCTCAGACGGAACTGTTTCAACGTTTTATGGCTAGCCTGCCTCTGATTGAACGGTAGGTTAAATGTACCCCGATAGAACAGCTCTGGTTGAATGAGGGCGTGTATGAGCTAATTTGTTAATGATATGGATCATCAATGCTTGGTGTTGGCTTTGCGAGGGTAGCAAGGTCATCAATATCCAGTATTGATACGTGGATGCCGTCAATTTTTGCCCCATAGGGTTGCAGTGCTTTAATCGCGCGTGACAGGTTTTCAGGCGTCATTCCCAAGTATGATGCCAGCAACCGCTTTTCAACTTTCAGATCAAATTCACCTTTACTGCCAGCCCGCCAGTTTTGCCGCAAAAGGTAATTTGCCAACCGCTCAATCGAGTTGCGCAATTTCAGATCCTTGGAGCTTTTAATCACTGATCGGTAGCACTGTGCCAGTTCATCAACAACTGACCGCGAAAATGCATGGTCTACTGCGAAAATGTCCCGCACATCTTGGGATGGCAGCAAAACTACGCGTGATTTTTCAAGGGTTCGGGCAGACATAAGGTAAGGTGCGTCTTTGATAGTGGCTGCCAGAATGAATGTTGAACCAGACCACATCGTTGCCATAGTGGTTTCGCGCCTGTTCCAGGTGGCAAATAATTCGACAACGCCTGATACCACGATATGCAGAAAATCGCTGGGCTCGCTTTCGGTAATAAGTTCGATCTGGGCGGGGAAGTTTTGGATGTATGCACCCCGCATCAAACGATCGAAGTTTTCGTTTTCCATATCCTTGAATAATTTCAGGGATTTGATTTCAAGGATTTCAGCAGGTTTCATGGCGACTCGGTGGTTGTGGCTGTATTTTGATATTTATCAAGCCAAGTGCGGTAAAATGTCAAGACTGTGCGTGGACTTAGTAAACTCATAATGCCATAAATATTATTATCAGTCTTTAAATCCTTTTATTGTTCAATTGTTTAGGCTTTTCAAGCCAACTTCTTGATTTAGATCAACATACAAATTCCTTAATAAGTTTAAACAAAATGCCAAGGGCCCAAGTGGCTTATGATTTTAATATAGAAGCTACGAGGGGCAAATATGGAACTGCAAAACAAAGCACCGAGCCTTTGGTGCAATTGTTTCAATGTGAAAATAGTACAGATCAGAACCTTCCACATGACCGAATACCTGCAATTAATAAAGGGGACGCAAAATGCATAATATTGATAATGTCACCCCGGGCGAACAATACCGTGCGCTTGGATTAAGTACTTTGGCCTTTACGGTCTGTTTTGCGGTATGGACAATCTTTTCCATCATTGGTGTTAAGATCAAACAGGATCTTGGGCTTTCAGAAACCCAGTTTGGTCTATTGGTTGCGACCCCGGTTTTGACGGGCTCGCTTAGTCGTATTTTTCTAGGGGTTTGGACAGACCAATTCGGTGGACGCATAATGCTGCCATTGCAAATGCTGATCACTGCCGTATCGGTCTGGTTGCTGGCTTCGGTTCAAACATATGCTGTATTCCTTATGATTGCTCTTGGCCTTGGTTTGGCGGGTGGCTCATTCATCATCGGGATTGCTTATGTATCCCGCTGGTTCGAAGCCGAACGTCAGGGCACAGCCCTTGGTATCTTCGGGGCAGGGAACGTCGGTGCCGCTGTTACCAACTTTGCAGCCCCGTTTTTGGTCGTGGCTGTCGGCTGGGAAGATACTGCGCGTATCTACGCTGTAGCTTTGGTCGCTATGGCCGTTATCTTTTACATCTTTGCCAAAGAAGACCCGGTTCGGGCTGAGCAAAAGAAAACAGGCGCAAAACCTGTTTCGGCTGCAAAACAACTGGAGCCGTTGAAAGACATACGAGTTTGGCGCTTTGCGACATATTACTTCTTTGTGTTTGGTGCATTCGTGGCTTTTGCGTCTTTCTTGCCACGTTATTACGTTGGTGCATACGATGTGGCACTGACCTCTGCGGGTGTTTTCGCTGGCATGTATTCACTACCCGGTTCCGTATTCCGCGCCTTGGGCGGCTGGATGTCTGATGTTTGGGGCGCGCGTTTCGTGATGTACCTGACATTTATCATATCTTTGGTTGTTCTGTTCGTAATGAGCTACCCTGAAACCAGCTACGTCGTGCAAGGTATTCCTTACGCAGACGGGTCAGAACGCCTGATCAAATTCAGCTTTGGCATCCCGCTATATGCGTTTGTCTTCCTGACCGTGATTTTAGGCTTCGTGATGAGCTTGGGTAAAGCCGCTGTCTACAAGCACATCCCTGTGTACTTTCCCGATAACGTGGGTGCCGTGGGCGGCTTGGTTGGTATGATCGGTGGTTTGGGCGGATTTATCCTGCCGATCTCATTCGGCATCCTGCTGGACGTGTTCCATGTCTGGTCAGTGGTGTTCATGCTGATGTTCGTGATTGTGGCCGTTAGCACCATCTGGATGCATGTGGCCATTCGCAAGATGGATCGTGAGAGACATCCGGAGCTACGGGAAAACACGCATCTGTCAGATGTGCCGCACACATAACTTTATTCAAACAATTGGTGGGCCACTACTGGCCTGCCTCAACCTCACCAGAGGAGAGAAAAATGGGACAAGATTTAAGAAACTATACACCAGATGATGAGGCCTATTGGGCGTCTACTGGTAAAGCGATTGCAACACGCAATCTGTGGATATCCATCCCGTCGCTGTTATGCGGTTTTGCGGTTTGGTTATACTGGGGCATCATTACAGTTCAGATGATCAATCTGGGCTTTGCCTTTGAAAAATCCGAACTGTTTACACTGGCCGCGATTGCGGGTTTGACAGGTGCGACTTTGCGTATTCCGTCAACCTTCTTTATTCGGATTGCAGGCGGGCGGAACACAATCTTTTTCACCACAGCACTGCTGATGATCCCTGCGATTGGTGCAGGCTACGCTTTGCAAGACCCGAATACCCCGCTTTGGAAATTCCAAATTTTGGCCTTCCTGTCCGGTATCGGTGGC
>CAXMSA010000072.1:11926-12478 GCA_964195605.1 uncultured Amylibacter sp. | reverse complement strand
ATATGCTAATGCGCTACATTATTTTCGTGAAGATAGCAGATTTGATATGTCTGATAACACATCTGTGGGGCCGGTTATACGGCAAGGATATCAACCTGGGCTGCTAGGGTATATCGTGCAAATGCACGCTTCATATTACAGTAAAGAGGTTGCCTTCGGTCTGGAATTTGAAAGTCTGGTCGCACACGAAATGGCAGCCTTTTTAACCCGTATTGAACACACTGAGAATGCGACATGGGCAATTGAAAATAACGGTGCCGTCGTTGGCGGGATTTCCGTTGATGGAGAGGATCTGGGCAGGGGTATCGGGCATATTCGCTGGTTCATTATCGACGATACAATGCGTGGCAGCGGATTTGGCAATAAACTGATGGATGCGGCAATGGGATTTGTGCACGAACAGGGCTTTCGCGAGGTGCATTTATGGACATTCGATGGCCTGAAGGCTGCACGCACTTTATATGAAAAACACGGATTTGTGTTGGTGGATGAAAGGCCCGGGCAGAAATGGGGCAAGGAAGTTCTTGAGCAGAAGTTTGTTTTTACCGCATC
>CAXMSA010000072.1:0-11916 GCA_964195605.1 uncultured Amylibacter sp. | reverse complement strand
CGTCGCCATATCCGGTTGGCGGGGTTTATCATATTGTAGGTTATGTAGGTTATGTAGGTTATAAGGAAGGCAGGCCTGCCGATGTAGTTATATGGCCGAACAGAGTTATTAGCTCTGCACCTACAGCGTTTCAACTTTTATTGAAGCGCTGTACTTAACTGTTAAGTCTGGTGGTTTTCGCATTTGACGCTGTTACCCGTAGGCCTTAGCCCTTTGAAAACCCGTTAACTACTATTTGACGTCGTGGGTGTTATACACTTGGAAAGGTTTAAAGACTATTAGTGTTGCCGTAGGGTGGGCCTTAGCGTAGCCAAAGGTTCTGTTTCTTGATGCGTTGTCGAATGGCCTGTTCCTTGCGCGGCAGGTTATCGCGGTCGAACATGTTGCGGATTATCTCACCTTTTTTCTGGAACACCAGTTTACGAAACGCTTCGGACCGCTTGACTACTTTCTTGATTTTATTGGGGGCAACAGCAGCTTCCAGTGCTTCGATGGCCTCGTCGCTTTCGCGGGCGTAAAGCAGTGGTATCCTGCGATAGTGGCAGGCGACGTCGCCGTCTAGGCGCAGTTGCGATTCTGTTGGGCGGCCGCCACCTAATTTGCTGATCACAAGCGGTAATGCGACCTGATCCAGCCATGGATTGAATTCCTGAGTGCAAACCTCATGAGGCGGGTCGCGCATGATCTCGGTGGCGTAATGCAGGAACAGGTTTGCGAATTCATGCGGGCATTTGTAGAAGAACCAGCCGGCGTTAAAATACATGTAGCGTTGCCAGTATTCATCGGGCTGGTTAAGGTCTAACGAGCTTTCGAAATCCAGCCCGAACTGATCGTAAAGCGATTTCCACGTGTCAGCGTAACCCGGGCCATAAAGGTCGATTTGCGGCCATGTGTTGGTGCGCTTCATTGAGGCGGCGGGGCGATCAAAGTCGAAATCTATCGCGTTCAGGCGGCCTGTGAACAGGGTGTCTGTGTCAAAGAAGACGAACGGCTCACCTTTGGGTAGGGCGCTTAAGCCGACGATTTTGTTGCCATGCGGGTAGTCACTGCCGAAGATGCGGTTTTCAAACGGAATAATTTCAGCCCCGAAACTTTCCAGTATCTGGCGCACGTCATCGCGGTCAATGCGTGGGTCATCATCCCAGTTTTCAGTGTGCTGCGGTTCACCAAAAATCAGGCGGCCCTTGAAGTGGGGGTGCTTGTGGCGAAACGTGGCAGCAAAAACGATTGCTTCATATTGAAGCCGCCCGCCTTGAATAATTGCAAAAACATTAAATTTATTTGTCACTGCCATGCCCGCTATAATTTAGTTTATGAATATATAGACACAAGTGTTAAAAATTGGAATGCTGGGAAGTAAAATTATGGGGGATAATTATGAAACATATCATTACAGGCCTAATAACGGCGGGGCTTTTGACCTGTCCGTTTACGGCAAACGCGCAGATGGTGGATGCGGCGCAAATTCGCCCGATACTGGATGCGACCAAGAACAGCTGGGTTGCAGTGCGCGAATGGGAGGGTCAGGATCTGGTCTATTTCACCCATTTGCTAAGTTGGCGCTGTGGCCTGACGAAAATTCAGTATAGTATCAATTCTATGGACGCGGATCAGAACTGGGCATTTATTCCGTGTGATGAAACCGCGGCCAGCCCTATGGCATTACCTGATGAACAACAAATCTATGGCATTTTTGATCTGGAATCAGTGCAGTCGATCACAGTGAAGATCACTTATGATGATGGTGGCGAAGATAGGGTTACGTTTGAACGGGCCGCGATCAAAATGCAGTAGGTTACGGCCCTAATCGAACCGATCAGCCGCATAGGGAGACAGATCGATATTTATTGGTTTGTCCAAGGCAATATCACGCACGATCTGTGCCACTTTTGGCCCCATTGTCAGCCCCAAGTGCTGCCCGCCAAAGGCATAGATCACGTTTGGTGCAGATTTTGCGCGCCCAATCATTGGCAAGCTGTCAACAATTGTCGGGCGGTGGCCCATCCATGTTTCTTCACTGTCCCACGTCATATCAGGATAGACCTGTTTGACGCTTTTCTTCAGATAGTTGATCGGTGATGTTGCCGCTTTGGCATCCAGTTTTGCAAACTCGGTTGTGCCTGCGCAACGCAAGCCTTTTAACATCGGGGTCAGGCCACATCTGATGTCTTTCACCAGATAAGGATGTTCGGGTGTATAGCTAGGATTTTTCAGTAAAATATGATAGCCGCGCTCGCCTTGTAAAGGGACTTTGTGACCAAAGGTTTTCGCAAGTGCTTTGGACCAGGCCCCGGTGGCAAGGATGATGGTATCGGCTTTTATGACAGTGCCATCTTTACAGGTGACACGATCAGGGCCGATATCAGCGACCTCATGCGTTAAAATACGACCACCGTTATCTACAAAATGCTTTGCAAGGGCGGCCACATAAGCTGAAGGGTCTGTCAGCCAACCTTGGCCTTTGTATTCAACACCGAATGTATAGGCCGCACCCAGTTTGGGATCACGGTCAAGTAAAGAGGTGCGATCATGCTCAACCCATTCAATACCAACAGATTTTTTGGCTTCATTCATGAATCGATCTGCTAGGAAATCGGATTTTTTACGGTAAATTGAGGTTACACCGTTTATTTTTAAATATTGTTCTGCCGCCGTTCCCTTGGCCAGATTAAGATGTTGTTCAACCGTGTCATAAAGTAGTTCATTCATCGCGGGAATGATCTGTTTTGCACGGTCTTGCATGCCGTTTCGCATCATCGACAGGGCCCATGGCATCAGGCGTAACAAATAAGACCAGCGTAGTTTGATCGGGCTGTTTGGGTCCAGTAGTATGCGGGGCACTTCCAGCAGGATAGAGGGGTCGGCAACCGGGCCGACGCCTGCGCGTGCCAAAAGGCCGGCATTGCCGTAGGATGTCTGGGCGCTGTCGCCGGGTGGAACGCGGTCGATCAGGGTTACACTTTGGCCTGCACGACGCAGGCTTTCTGCGATTGAGACCCCGGTGATGCCAGCACCAATAATGAGTATTTTCTGTGTCATGCGGCATGCTCATCGCAAAATTTATGCCTTGTCAATCATACAATGCATGCTTTATCCACAAGTTGGGTGAATTTGTTGTGCAGATGCCAGTTTACCTGTTATGAAAATATATCATCATTGAAATAAAGAGTTGTGCGCATGGTAGATATACCTGGAAAATTAACGCTTTGGGCGATTGAGATATTTGTTGCAGCTGTGGAAGAGGGAACCATCTCTCTGGCGGCCAAAAGATTAAAGGCCAGCCCGTCATCTGTATCGCAACAATTGACTAATCTAGAAGCGGCCCTTGGGGTTTTATTGTTAAACAGATCATCACGGCCGATGGAGCTGACCTCGGCCGGGGCTTTATTTTTACGTCGGGCTGAAACTATTCTAGCAGAAACCTCGCAAGCTAAAGCAGAATTGGCGGTGTTTAATTACAGCCAGATGATCCGCCTGCGATTGGGCATGATTGATGACCTTGATGCGGATGTGACACCGGCATTGATGGCAGGCTTGTCAAAACAGTTAACGGGGTGCCAGTTTTTGCTGGAAAGCGGTTCAAGCTATCGTTTGGTGTCCGATTTAGAGTCGCGCCATATGGATGTGGTTGTGGCCGCTGATATGGATATGCCTGCGGATTGGATGGAAGTGTACCCCCTTCTGACTGAGCCTTTCGTTATAGCGGTGCCAAAAGGTAGGGTTGATACATCAAAAGATGTGCTTGAGCAGCTTTTGAACCTGCCGTTTATCCGCTATTCATCGCTTCAGATGATGGGACGTCAAGTAGAGGCACATTTATCGCGCCAGCGGATCAATCTACCCAATAAATTTGAATTTGACAGTTATCACGCGATTTTATGCATGGTGGCAGCTGGCTCTGGTTGGACGATGACCACATCTTTGGGTTATTTGCGCGCGCGGCGTTTTCACGATGAGGTTGATGTTCTGCCACTGCCTTTTAAAGAGCTTTCACGCAGTGTATCGCTGATTGCCCGTAAGGGCGTGTTGGATACTATTCCTGCGGATATAGCTTCTCAAGTAAAGCCCTTGATAAAGGATATGCTGGTAGAGCCTTGTGTTGAGCGGTTTCCGTGGATGAAAGATAAGTTCATCATCCACGATTAAGCGGCTTTAGAGACCATAATTTTTTCGACCGAAGCCAGTATGACACTGGTAATTTCATTGACTTGTTCTTCGCTTAAAGATGCAGGTAATCGCAGATCGCAGGCTCGCATTAACATCGCTTTGGTTTGTGGTAAATCAGGGGTTTCACCTAAGAACCTCCAATTCCAGAATGCACGCGCATTGCCTTGATGTAAGCCGAATATACTGACCGCTGCACCGCGCACTTTGGTATCCGCCATAAAGGCGTGGGCTTGTTCATCATTAAAGCCAACCAGATTAAATTGAATGCTATCAGGCGCGCGCTTTTCCGGGGCTAAGGGTTCGGGAACTGACAGGTAAGGTGATGCATTCAGTTGTGCAGCCATCAACGTGTGGTTTCTTAAACCGTCGTTAATACGTTGATCTACATGTTGAATTTGCGGGCGAATGACTGCGGCTGACAGGTTGTTCAGGCGGGTATTGTAAAGCGGTAGCTCATTTTGATATTTTGAAAACGTATTGCAATCCAGCCCGTGTTTTTGCCAGTTGCTTTCATAAGCACCCGACATGATTACGCAACGCGCGATAAGGTCATCGTCATCGGTGATCAAAATGCCGCCTTCGCCACCGTTCAGCAATTTGTAAGATTGAAAACTAAAACAGCCGACTTTACCGATCGTACCAATTTTCTGGCCGTTCCATGTTGTGCCTAATGAGTGGGCTGCGTCTTCGATCAGGGGGATGTCTTTGGCGTCACATAACGCTTTGATCTGATCCATGTCCGATGTGTGACCGCGCATGTGGCTGATCAGAACCGCTTGAATATCGTCGGTGAGTTTGGCTTCAAAGTCGGCCATATCAACACGGTAATTATCACCAACCTCGACCAAAACAGGGGTGCAGTTCGCGTGTACAACAGCAGAGGGGACAGCGGCGAATGTGAAGGCGGGGATCAGGATTTTTGCGTCTTTTGGTAGATCAAGTGCGCGCATGCTCAAGAACAAAGCAGCTGAACACGAGGCCACAGCCAATGCATATTTAACCCCCATCATCTGGGCAAATTCCTGTTCCAGCAGAGTCACAGGCGCATCTTTTGCGGCGTGGTATCTGAACAGGTCGCCCGATGCCAACATCTCATCAATATATGCACGTGCTTCTTCGGGAATGGGTTCCGCTTGGTGCAGGTTTGTTTTCAACATATTGCTACTTTCGTATTATCCGAAACTTAGTTTCATTAATACCGAAACTTAGTTTCATTAATACAGACGGTAGATGTATCTGTCACTAAAAGAATTGGTTAAACTACTATTAGGGGCAGGATTATGTGATCCTGACCCTAAATGCCCAAACGATCACGCAAAGAATACCATGTCATTGCCAGAACCAACCCCGGCCAGCGCAAGCGGCTGCCACCTGGGAAGCTGGTGGTGGGGACGGCGGCCATTGTGTCAAACTGTTCGGCCTGACCTTGAATGGCATGTGCCACGATCTTGCCGGCCATTGTTGCCATGCCAACCCCGTGGCCCGAATAGCCCGCCAAAGAATAGCAGGTCGGGGACAGGCGCAAGAAACTGGGCATGCGATTCATGGTGATGCCCAAGGTGCCACCCCATGCATAATCCAGTTTGGCATCCGCCAGTTGCGGATAAACTTCCAACATAGGTTTTCTGACCAAAGCTTTGATATCTTTAGGAAAACGATAACCATAAGTCTCGCCGCCTCCAAACAGCATGCGGTTGTCGGCAGAGCGTCTGAAATAGTTTATCACGAACTTGCTGTCGGCGATGCCCACGTCTTGTGAAATCAGGCTTTCGGCCATGTCTTGGCCCAAGGGTTCGGTTGCTACAATGAAGTTGTTGATCGGCATGACTTTTGCCGCAACCCTGCCTTCCAATTGGCCTAAATATCCATTGCAAGCGTAGATCAGATGTGCGGCATCCACAGTTCCGGACGCCGTGGTGATTTTATGAGCCGCCCCGCTTTTCACGCCTGTGACTTCGGATATTTCATAGATATTGACGCCTGCATCCATTGCCGCTTGCGCCAACCCAAGGGCGAAGTTCAGCGGGTGTAAATGACCGGCACCCATATCCAATGTGCCGCCGTGATAGGCGTTTGATCCGACCAATGCGCGCACTTGGGCTTTGTCCAATGTAGAGATTTTGTCATAACCGTAATCACGTTGCAGTTTTTCGGCGTATGCGTGCTCGGACGCTACGCCAGACGCGTGCCAGTCCGTGTGGGCGATCCCGTCGCGTAGGTCGCATTGAATGTTGTGGGTCTTGACCAGTTTACGCACTGTGGCCTTGCTTTCTTCGGCAATATCCCAAAGCTGTTTGGCGTGATCGAACCCAAGCATTTTTTCCAGCTCGTCCTGTTCACGCCGTTGCCCGCTGCCCAACTGCCCGCCATTGCGCCCCGATGCGCCCCAGCCGACGCGATGGGCTTCCAGCAGGGTGACGTTGAAGCCTGCTTTTGCCAGATGCAATGCGGATGACAGCCCAGTATAGCCCGCACCGATGATGCAAATGTTGGCTTTAACCGCGCCCTTAAGGGTAGGGAAAGCCGCCAGTTTATTTGCGGTGGCAGCGTACCAGCTGTCGGGGTATTGCCCTAAGCGGTCATTTTCATGCAGTAGGTTCATGTTGCGGCCTGCCTTTAAACATTCATCAACAGATGTTCACGTTCCCAAGGCGAGATAACCTCTTGAAACTCATCATATTCCATCCGTTTTGTGGCTTTGTAGACCATGGTAAACTCTTCGCCCATAATCTCTGCCAATTCTGGGCAATTATCCAGCAATGACAGGGCTTCATACATCGATGGCGGGATGTCACAGCTTGCTTCATAAGCTTCACCTATGGCAGGTTCGCGTGGTTCTAGCCCATGTTTCATGCCCAGATAACCACAGGCCAAACTGGCCGCGATGCCGATATAAGGGTTGCAATCCATGCCCGCGACACGGTTTTCAACCCGGCGAGCTTCTGGCCCTGAGAGCGGTACGCGAATGCCCGTGGTGCGATTGTCTTCGGCCCATTCCAGATTGATCGGGGCGGAGAAATGCGCCACATAACGGCGATATGAGTTCACGTAAGGGGCGATAAAGGGCGTGGCGGCTGGTAGATAGTTTTGCAGACCAGCGATAAACTGGGTGAACCTTACAGTCGGTTTGCCGTCTTTGTTAGAGAAAATATTCTGACCAGTTTTTGTGTCCAGAATAGAGTGGTGGATATGCATCGCCGAGCCCGGCTGATCACCCATTGGTTTTGCCATGAAAGTGGCAAAACAATCGTGGCGCAGGGCGGCTTCTTTGATCAGGCGTTTGAAAAAGAACACCTCATCGGCCAGTTTCAGCGGGTCACCATGTTGCAGATTGATCTCGATCTGCCCAGCGCCGCCTTCTTGAATGATTGTATCAATTTCAAAGCCTTGCGCTTCAGAAAAGTCATAAATATCGTCGATTACAGGCCCGTATTCATCCACCGCAGACATTGAATAGGCCTGCTGGCTGGCCGCTTTTCGCCCGGTGCGCCCCATAGGCGGTTCAATCGGGAGGTTCGGGTCAGTGTTGCGCGCCACAAGATAAAACTCCATCTCGGGGGCGACCACCGGTGCCCAGCCTTCGGCCTCATAAAGCGCCAGCACGCGTTTTAACACGTTGCGTGGTACCAGTTGCACCGGCTCGCCGTTCATATCTTCAACATTGTGAATGACTTGCAAAGTGATATCACCGGTCCAAGGTGCTGCTGTGGCGCTGGACATATCCGGGGTCAGCACCATATCACCTTCGGTATACTGGTTTTCCATCTCATCAATATCGACGTAACTACCCGTAACTGTTTGATAAAAAATGCTGTCTGGCAGGTACATCTGATCCATTTTAGCAAATTTGCGTGCGGGCATGCATTTGCCGCGGCTGATGCCCGGCGTGTCTGAGATGATACATTCCACCTCTTCCAGCTTGCGCCCCGCGACATAGTCCTGTGCCGCTTGTGGCAGTTGTTTTATCCAGTCATCTTGCGTGCTCATAAGAGCCTCCTTAGGCTTTTGCCTGTTTGAATATATCGGAAAACAGATCAGCAATCATTTCTGCCTGTTTTGGTGTGCCTATACGCGATGTCGCGACCTGTAACAGGTCGTCGGGCACAACGCCTTTGGCGCGGTATTTGATCAGTCCCTCAACGAAATGGTCGCTGAACTCGGGGTGAGGTTGTACGGTCAGCACTTTGTCGCCGTAGGCCAGCATGGCGTATTTGCAAAAGGCGCTAGAGCCGATGACACGGGCGTTTTTTGGCAGTTCAATCACCTGATCTTGGTGCCATGCGTTCAACAGAACCGGGTCTTTGCAATCTTCCATTTCATATTCCGCATGGCCAACCGACCAGCCGTCTGAATATTTTTCAACTTTGCCGCCCAAGGCCTGCGCAATGATCTGGTGCCCGAAACAAACCCCCACAAGCGGGGTGCCCGCGGCATAGATCACACGGATAAAATCCTCTAATGGCGGGATCCATGTATGGTCTTCATAAGCACCATGTTTGGAACCGGTGATCAGCCAGCCATCGGCGTCTTCAATGGATGTGGGGAATTCGTGGTCTAAAATGCTGTAAGTCTGGAAGGTAAACCCACGCCCGGACAGGAAATTTTCAAACATTTTTGGGTATTCGCCATGGCTTGCCGCCAACTCTACAGGGGCGATGCCAGTTTGCAAAATGCCGATTTTCATAAGTCACCTGATTAGAATGTTATGCATGGCTAGCAGAGAGCGGGTTGGGGATGCAAGAATAATTTGATCAAATTATTTCACCAAAGCAACTTGCAGCCACATACGTTCTTGTTTAGGTCTTGGGAAAACAGCTTTATGGAGTTTGCGATGTCATCCGAAAAACCAAGCCTGAAACCAAAAGATGCCCCTGATCTGGGGTCGTTCAATTGGGAAGACCCTTTGATGCTGGATGCGCAGCTTACCGAAGAGGAACGCATGATCCGCGATGCGGCGCGGGCTTATGCGCAAGATAAATTGCAGCCGCGTATTATCAAAGCCTATGAGAACGAAGAAACCGACCCTGCTATTTTCCGCGAAATGGGCGAAATGGGCCTGTTGGGCGCGACTTTGCCAGAAGAATACGGTGGTATTGGTGCAGGTTACGTAACTTATGGATTAGTTGCACGCGAAGTGGAACGTGTGGATAGTGGCTATCGGTCAATGATGTCGGTGCAATCATCCCTAGTAATGTATCCGATTTACGCATACGGCACCGAAGAGCAGCGGATGAAATACCTACCGACACTGGCGTCGGGCGAATACATCGGCTGTTTCGGGCTGACCGAACCTGATGCGGGCTCTGACCCTGGTGGTATGAAAACCCGCGCCGTGAAGACGGCGACGGGTTATAAAATCAGCGGCGCGAAAATGTGGATTTCAAACGCACCAATCGCCGATGTGTTTGTGGTCTGGGCCAAATCTGAGGAACATGGCGGTAAGATCAAAGGTTTTGTGCTTGAAAAGGGTATGAAGGGTCTTAGTACGCCGAAAATTGAAGGTAAGTTGTCGCTGCGGGCCTCTATTACCGGCGAGATTGTAATGGAGGGTGTCGAGGTTGGTGAAGACGCGCTGCTGCCGCATGTGTCAGGTCTGAAAGGCCCGTTTGGCTGTCTGAACCGGGCGCGTTACGGCATTGCATGGGGTGTAATGGGCGCGGCCGAGTTCTGCTGGCATGCATCACGTCAATACGGGCTGGATCGCATCCAGTTCAAGCGGCCTTTGGCGCAAACCCAGTTGTTCCAGAAAAAACTGGCGGATATGCAAACCGATATAACGCTTGGGTTACAAGCGGCATTGCAGGTTGGCAGGTTGATGGATCAAGCCAAAGCAGCCCCTGAAATGATCAGCATGATCAAGCGCAATAACTGTGGCAAGGCGTTGGATATTGCGCGGATGTCGCGTGATATGCACGGCGGCAACGGTATCAGCCAAGAATTTCAGGTGATGCGCCATATGGTGAACCTAGAAACAGTGAACACTTATGAAGGCGCGCATGATGTGCATGCGCTTATTCTGGGCCGTGCGCAAACTGGCTTGCAGGCTTTTTTCTAAACGCTAATCAAGGTGCTTTTGCGCGCGTTGGCGGGCGAAAGCACTATCACGGTCATTGACACCTAAAAGATTGGCAACAAGACGCATAAGGCCGTGTTCATCATCGTCGTGCTGGCCATCTGATAAAACCACAGCCCAAAGCGCTTGAACGATGCCCGCACGTTCCTCATAAGGTACTGCTTCTTTAAGCGTGCGGGTAAACCGCACGGTATCGGGGGCTTGTTTTTCAAGTTCTTCGGCCTCTAGCCGTAGGGTTTTTGCCGTCTGTTCATCCAGATCAAAGCGTTTTTGCAGCACGCGGTCGATCGTGGTGATTTCCACATGCGCGTAATCCCCATCAGTGCGTGCCAGACGCACCATAAGAGCTGCCAGCGCAATGCGGGCATCATCGGGGTTCAGGGACGGGGCGGTTTTAGCCTGAAAGGCTTTCAATATATCTTTTAACATGATGCCGCGATAACCTGTTGGTACGGGCAGTTCAATGGTTACTTGAATACCACTGGCAATCTGCGTTGTAATTCAGAAGCTACGAACAATAAAACCTGTCGTGCGGTGCTTGTGGTGATTTTTTGCCGTAAGCGCACCGCCCCGAACAATTGTGCTTCATCCTGAAAAGGAATGCTGACCATTGATTGATCCATTCACCATGACATGTTGCCGTCTTGGCGCGCCTTTACGATGCGTTTGGCCAACTGGCCAGAGGTAAGCTCTTCTTTTTCGATCTCGTCAATGCTTTGTAAAGCCCGCGATGTCAGGCGGGTGATCTGAACCGGTTCCATGATGCTGTATATTGCTGTTGAGATGTCGGATAAAACAAGCGAAAGTTCGGTGTTTTTATCGACCTTGCTATCGGTGCTTTCGACTAGTTCGATGCGCCCGCCACCAAATAAAAAGGCAATATCGCCGTGCAGATAATGTGCGGCACACAATTCCTTCAGAATTGGATAAATCTGGTCTTGCACGGGCTGGCTGAAGTTAGCATCAACCGCCAATTGATCCAGTTGATAGGTTGCAACGCAAGCCCTGTCACCCAATTGCTGCCTGACCCAGCCTTGATCTACAAGTAAGTGAATAGCGCGATGAACTGAACTGCGCCCGAGGTCCGATTTTTGACATATTTCAGCAGGCTTTATCGGCCCATTTCTGAGAATCACCTCTAAAACAAGGAGTGCGCGCTGGGCAGAACCCGTGGGGTTGGCTGAGGTATCTTTGTGTAATGCACACATAGGGCGAATGTTTTCCATGATTTATTGGGTTATACTCCCGCGCTTGAATTGACCTGAGTTTTCTGTTCTCAGATGACCTTGTAGTCCTCCATTGATATGATGCGAAAGTTGTCGGTTACTTTGTCTCGGAATTCGCGCCACTTGTCGGGCAAGGTTTTTCTGAAGAACCTCAAAATGGCTTCGGTGAATTGGTTGAACGTTGCGTAGTGACGATTGTGGGTCACCCATTTGTGCATAACGCCCCAGAGGCGCTCAATTGGGTTAAGATGCGGCGCGTATGGTGGCAAGAAATGCAACTCCACCCGGCGCTGCGGACTGGCCAACCATGGGCGCAATATTTTGGCGTGATGATACCTGGCATTATCGAGGAAGACGTGGATTGTCGCCTTGGTTGGGTTGGCGCGCTCCAGTTTTGCGAGCATCTGCCGGGTTGTCTGAGCGTTGATCTTCTCGCCTTCCACAAAGGTG
>CAXMSA010000071.1:12128-12517 GCA_964195605.1 uncultured Amylibacter sp. | reverse complement strand
TTACTGTTGCAGAGTAAATTTCCACACCTGACCCCGTATACCCTGGCCATGATGTTGACGTGTAATCTGTGCCACCAATTGTGTATTGATTGCCGGTATCCGATGTGCTTGACTCAAGGAAGTTATCATCGTCAACGATAATTACTGTTTCGAGAATGCCTGCTATTAGTGGCCCACCATTGATAGGATCGCCGTTCACACGTATGGATGTAAATTGCTGCGCCATTACACACCACCGGTTTGGTGAAGGGTTGTATGCAAAGCATTACGCATCATGGACAAACGATCTGTAGACCGCGCCATCCATTGCTTCGCGATGGCGTTCGATGTCTTGAATGGTTAGGTAGTGTTTGATTGCGTCGCGTTGCATCCAAGTGAAGCTTTCGCTT
>CAXMSA010000071.1:0-12118 GCA_964195605.1 uncultured Amylibacter sp. | reverse complement strand
TATATGGCTTTCTTCGGAAAACGGCGCCGCGCGTGGTGCAACTATTTTAACATGTGTATCTTGTTTGGCCTTTTGATCTGTAGGCGGTGGGATATCGGCCTTGGCTTGCATAGAAGGCTGGGGAGGGGCCGTTTTGCTGACGCGCAATCGCTTTTCAGATTCAGACGATAGGTCTATTCGTATCGTTTCTTCAGAAGGAACAGTCGTTGGCTCTGGGGTCAGCGTTTCGGCTTTCCATGATTGCTTCTGTGAGTGGCTGGTTCCTTGTAATTGCGTCATTTCCAGTTTCAAAACGGGTATTTCCGGCGGATCTATAAACTGTTTGAAAAGATCATTATCTTCCTGGCTTGGCGTGCCAAGAACTTTCCGGTGTTCGCGCGCAAGTTTTTCAGCATAGCTGTCTTTGCTTGTGTCGCGGTGGGTTTTAGCAAGATGAGTGGAGATTTTAGGATCAGAATGCACTGTACGGTTCACTGACACTGCCAGTGAAGCAAGCTTGTTTTTGCTTGTTTTTTCGCCTGAACTACTCATTATACCTTCCCGCTTTTTGCTGCGGGTTAACTGCTATGAAACTTATACATTAAAAAAGTTAGGGGCCAAATTAGTTTACAAAGTTTTTAATTTTTCTTCTGCTGAAGTTTATGTTTCTATAAGCGCAATTATTTACTAGGTAATGATATGTGAATTTATTGATTAATTTGTTGTACTTATAAGTATATTTTAATGTACATATTTATTTTTACTTGATTGCCTGAGTTGATTTTATGCAACAATAAAGTGGTTCAAGCTAAAGCTTGATTGGCACTACGGCTTGGGTGGGTAAGATGATGCGAAGGTTCTTTTCCGGGTGCTAAATATTTGTGTTTTTAGAGCTAAAGAGCAGCTGTAATGAACCGCCCTTCTTTAGGGGCCTTCAATGTTGAAAATGCCTTATTTAGGCCCGATCATATTTTTGGGCTGCACGACACGGTCAAAGGTTTCAGCATCCACAAAGCCTAACTTAATGGCTTCTTCCTTCAATGTAGTGCGATTTTTATGGGCGGTTTTTGCAACTTTGGTTGCATTATCATAGCCAATCTCTGGCGCAAGTGCCGTTACCAGCATTAGACTTTCCCACATCAAGGTGCTGATCCGCTCTTCATCGGCTTCAATTCCGTTGATGCAATTATCTGTAAAGGCAACGGCTGCATCACCTAAAAGCTGCATCGATTGCAACACATTATAGGTTATCATCGGTTTGTAGACATTCAATTCAAAGTGACCTTGGCTGCCTGCAAAGCCAACCGCCGCATCATTGCCAAACACATGGGCGCAGACTTGCGTCAGGGCTTCGCATTGGGTCGGGTTTACTTTGCCCGGCATAATTGATGATCCTGGTTCATTTTCAGGTAAAATCAATTCGCCCAAGCCACAGCGCGGGCCGGAACCCAGAAAACGGATGTCATTGCCAATTTTAAATAGTGATGCCGCAACGGTTTTCAAAGCACCGGACATTTCAACCATGGCGTCATGAGCGGCGAGTGCTTCAAACTTGTTGGGGGCGGTGATGAAGGGCAGTCCGGTAATCTCGGCCATGTTTGCGGCTACTTTTTCACCCCAGCCTATGGGCGTATTCAGGCCGGTGCCAACTGCTGTGCCACCTTGTGCCAGTGGGTAGATGTTAATCAATGCTTGTTTAACCCGCGCGATACCCTGTTCCACCTGAAAAGCATAGCCGCCAAACTCCTGACCCAAAGTCAACGGGGTGGCATCTTGCGTATGGGTTCTGCCGATTTTGATAATATCCTTAAAATCATCGGCCTTAGCTGCAAGAGAGGCATGAAGCGCTTCCAGACCCGGGATCAACACGTCATGGGCTACCATGGCCGTGGAAATATGCATGGCTGTTGGGAACGTATCGTTTGAAGATTGGCCCATATTGCAATGATCATTCGGATGAACTGGAGTTTTGGAACCCATTTCACCACCCATCATTTCAATTGCACGATTTGAAATAACCTCATTTGCATTCATATTTGACTGCGTGCCAGAGCCTGTTTGCCAAACTACCAGCGGGAAATGGTCATCCAGATCACCGTCAATCACTTCGCTGGCTGCCTCAATCACGGCACCTGCTATTTGTGCAGGCAGTTTCCGCAATTTAAGATTTTCCTGGGCACAGGCTTTCTTGATTACCCCCAAAGCACGAATAACCGCTACAGGTTGTTTTTCCCATCCAATGGGAAAATTTATTAAGCTGCGCTGCGTTTGCGCACCCCAATATTTGTCTGAAGGCACCTCTAAAGGCCCAAAGCTGTCAGTTTCTGTGCGCGTGTTGGTCATGGTAGGCTCCAAAGTATCCTGTGCGTGTTTATATGTGGCAAAAGGCTAAATGACAACTAAAAGACAAGCTAAAACAGTATTCTATATATGTTTTTGTTCATGATTGGTACTAAATAGACAGATATATTCGCCGATGAATATTACGATCTGTAATGATCCGGTTATTGGAGGATGAAAAGGCAGGTTGCCTTTGTATCGGTAGCAGACAGCATGAAATTCAACGAATGCTTCGCCCACATTGCATATGTCGATTGTTAGGTTTTGATGAATTAAGGGTTATTTGCGAAAACTATCCAGTGAGATCACTTCAGCGTCACCTTTTGGCGCATCCCCTTCGTCATCATCCTGGATTGCTATCATCGGGCTTTCTGCCACATCTTCGATGTAATCGTAATCGTCGTCGTCTTTGGTTTCATCAAACCGCAAACCAAATTCCACTGTGGGATCAACAAAGGTTTTGATCGCGTCAAAAGGAATAACCAATGGTTCAGGTGCATCATTAAAGTTCAAAGTAATGGAAAACCGGTCGTCCATAACCACTAGATTGTCAAACCAGTGTTGAATGACAATAGTCATCTCATCTGGATAACGTTCTTGCAACCAATCCGCAATATCGACGCCCGGATGCTTGGTGTCAAAACTGATGAAGAAGTGATGTTCTCCGGGTAGGCCATCTTTACCTATTTTGCGCAACAGGTCAGCCATAAGACCGCGCATGGCATTGTGCATATATTCTGCGTAGTTGATTGTGTCGGTCATTCTGTTCTTTCACTCATTCCTCATAATATACCATATAGAATTGGTTGTGGCTGAAAAGACCTTGATTGGGTTTCCAGTGCGTTTTATTTGAAGTTTTGCTCAAATCTGGCCGATAAAATCTGTCTTATACCAATTTCGGCCGATTGAGGGGTTAGTTCACGTAACAGTTTGCGCTTAAATGCATTTGCAAAATCGCCGTATCCGTGTGCCGGTTGAACAAAAGCCCCCGCACCTCTGATGATATTTTGCTGGAAATAGGGGATAAGGGTTTTATCAATATTTACAATTACAAGCGCATTGATAAATATGTCTTTTGCAGCAAGTATATCTGCTACAAGGCCCGCGTCTGGCCCCGTATTGCTGCGCCCGTCACTGCTAAGGTCAATAACTTTTTTGTAGCAAGATGTGGGATTTGAGCCCAGCAATTGATCCGCATGTAATAATGCTTTGCCAATTACGGTTAATGAACCTGTTCGTACACGCTTGTCGTTTTCAATCTTATCTGCAAAAGCATAGGCATCCGCGGCATTTTCGATTGTATTCCAATCAACTACTAGACGTTGGCTCTTTCCCCCTGACCAATGTGTCAGTGTTACGGCAACCCCCCCCAGGTAAATGCGTGATTAGTTCAATGACTTCTTTGTCCCTAAAGGTCTTTGCCATACCAATTTTTTGCATATGAAATTCGGTTGAATCAACACTACCAGACACATCGGCTGCCAGGACAAGCGCAATTGTACATTTCGTTTGGGCGATAGCCAGAACAGGCCAGAACAGACAGATCGAAAGCAAGCTTAAATATGCAAAAGCAATGTGCAAACGCGGTTTTAGAAAAAGCATCATAAGGAAAGCCTATATAAAATAAACGGTGAAGCAATAATTGTGTTTCGATTTGATATAGGCTTGAAGTGCAGGTTTCTGTTGCCAGGTACCTCCGAACCCCGCCAGCCTCCGCTAAGAGAACTGGACTTAAGTTTTCAAACTTGAAAGCTACATTAGCTGCAATTAAGCAGCAATAGCCATCTTGCTTGGAGCACGATTGTCATTTGCAATTGTACATTTTACGCCGATAACGGTGGCAGTCTGCCGGGCAAAAGCTAACATCTTTAGACGTCCGTCGATCCTATTTCGACCCCATACCGCCCCCAAATGAAGGGATTTTTGGTGGAGTCGCCGGGTACCGCCCCCGGGTCCGATCCGTGTATTACATGCGCGTTTATCACCATAGTCCCCGAAGGAACAAAACTAATATAAGCGTAATATGTGAAGATTTAAAGGCCAAATGGACTTTTATTGTTTTTCTTTCGGATATTGCGCGGTTTCATATAAAACATTGCGGTAAACCGTCGTGACCAGTAAAAAACTGATATATAATAACAGATACCATGATCCAAACTTGCCAAAATTCACCAAATCCCAACGAATTTGGCCATGATAAATCCAAGTGCCTGTCATCGTGCCGACATTTTCAGCCACCCATAGGAAAAATGCCGATAGAAAGGCGGCCACAGGTAGGGGCATCCAGCGTGGCTTATGGCCGATATAAAACCAGATACGTGTACGCCAAAACACAATAATCGTTGCAAAAAACAGCAGATTCCTGATGTAATATATATAGTGATGGGTAAAGAAATTCGCATAAATTGTGGTCGCTAATACCACAGTGATCCAAAACCGCGGATAAGGTGCAAAGCGCATGTCGAAAATACGGATAACACGCGCCATATAGCTGCCAACACAGGCATACATGAAGCCCGAAAACAGAGGTACATCTGCAATTTTAATCAGACCCGGTTCAGGATAGCTCCATGATCCCATTTTCAACTTGAATACTTCCATAATCGTGCCAACAATATGAAATAAAATAATAACTTTAGCTTCGTTTAGACTTTCCAATTTCAAGGTAATAAACAGAATTTGGGTTGTGATAGCAAAGATGAAAAGCGCATCATAACGTTGTAAGGCCCAGTTATTCTGCCAGATGGCAGAGCTTATGATCAGGGCTACCAAAAACAGAATGCCGAACAAACAAGCCCATGCCTGTTTCAGCACAAACATAATAAACTCAATCATGGTCGTGGGCAGGTTGCTGCGCACCCAGTCGCCCAAAATCCGTTCTATTTGTAGATTACCCATGGTCGCCCCTTTGTTTTTTGAAAAATGAACAGTGAAGACGGTTATGGCAAGCGTAAAACTTTACGGTTTTGGCTTGGCGTCACCCCAAAACGGACCTTATAGGCGCGTGTCATCGCACTTGGATTTTGAAAGCCGCAACGCAGTGAAATTTCAAGAATACTCAACGATGTGGATGTTACCATTTGCTGTGCCGCAGACAGTCGGATATGGCGGTATATTTGCCCGGCAGAGGCGCCGAATTCAGATATTGTGCGGCGATCCAGTGTTTTTGCCTGACATGATAGTTTAGCTGCAATGGCCGCGCGGGATAGTGGATGCTCGATATTGTAATGCATCAGATCCAAAGCTTTGTTTACTAAAGGGTCGCGCGTATTATGTTGCGGGTTGCGTACGATCATTGGTGTGTCTTGATGCATGAAAAACGCTTGTAAATCCACTTTAGAAGATTCACCTAAATGATTGGAAATAATAGATAATGACAGGTCAAATGATGATATTGCGCCAGCACATGTAATCCTGTTTTTATCTTTAACAACTCTTTTACGTTGCACGTCAACCAGCGGGAATTTTTCTAAGAAATTTTCAAAAATATCCCAGTGAATCGTTGCTGTTCTGCCAGTTAGTAACCCGGCTGAAGCCAATAACCATGCGCCCGTATCCAACCCAACAACGGTTTGCGAAAGCTTTGCTGCTTTTTGCAAAGCTGCCCGGGTTTTTGGCGTGTCATATGTCTCGTAACCATAGCTGGAATTTACCACTAGATAATCACACCGTTTCAAATCTGTAACTGCGCCATCTGGCAAAATTGGCAATCCACTGGAAGATTGCACCGGTTGCCCGTTGATTGTAAGGAATCGCCATTTAAAAATTGGCTCTGTCACGAAAGAATTTGAGGCACGCAATGGCTCCAAAAAGTTCCCTAAAGAGTTATTGGAAAACTGATCAAACAAAAGAAAGCTGATCTTGATTGGTTGTTCTGGTGTATTTGTCCAAATCTGCATGACTATTGTCTATATGTGCACGGTTAGTCGCGTCAATTCATAGTTCACTTAAAAAAATGAACCTGGAGTAACCCCCATGCCTTTAACTATGAACAAAGACGTCTTTATCACCTGTGCTGTCACCGGTTCCGGCAGCAGCCAGGATCGCAGCCCACATGTACCACGCTCACCCAAGCAAATCGCTGATAGTGCGATTGATGCGGCGCATGCAGGGGCAGCGATTGTGCATTGTCACGTACGCGATCCTGAAACCGGTGTGCCGTCGCGCGATCTGAAGCTTTACCGTGAGGTTACAAACCGTGTGCGCGATGCGGATATTGACGTTGTCTTGAACCTGACTGCCGGTATGGGCGGTGACATGATATTTGGCGCACCAAACGCGCCACTGCCTTTGGTTGACGGTACTGATATGATCGGGGCTGCCGAACGTGTGGCCCATATCGCCGAATGTTTGCCGGAAATATGCACACTTGATTGCGGCACAATGAACTTTGCCGAAGCCGATTATGTGATGACCAACACGCCAGGCATGCTGGAAGCCATGGGTTCCATGATGGAAGAGTTTGGCGTCAAACCTGAAATAGAAGCATTTGACACAGGTCATCTGTGGTTGGCTAAGAACTTAGTGGAAAAAGGCATCTTGAAATCACCCGCTTTGGTGCAACTTTGCATGGGTATCCCATGGGGTGCGCCTAACGATTTGAACACCTTTATGGCGATGGTTAATAACGTGCCAAGCGACTGGAACTGGTCAGCTTTTTCCATTGGCCGTGATGAAATGCCTTATGTGGCCGCCGCTGTGTTGGCTGGCGGCAACGTGCGTGTTGGCTTGGAAGATAACCTGTGGTTGGCCAAAGGCCAGTTGGCGACCAATGCGCAATTGGTAGAACGTGCGGTCACCATTATTGAAGGCATGGGTGCCAATATCATGGGGCCCGAAGCGGTGCGTGAAAAATTGAACCTGACCAAGCGTGCGCCAAAATGAACGCGCCGCAACGAGTGGTGATCACTGCAGGCGGCGCCGGCATTGGTCGCGCCTTGGCACTTGCGTTCCATGCCTCTGGTGCGCGGGTTGCGGTTTGCGATATTGATGCGGGTGCTATTGCGGAACTGACTGAAATTGAACCGGAAATTCTGGGTCGTGTGGCCAATGTGACTAGTGCTGATGATATGTCTGCATTTCTGAGCGACGTGGACGCAGCTTATGGCGGTGTCGATGTGGCACTAGCAAATGCTGGCACAGGCGGCCCGGCTGGCCCGATTGAAAAACTGGAACTGGACGATTGGCGGGCTTGTATTGCCGCCAATCTGGACGGGGCATTTTTGCTTTGCCAATGGGCGGCAACACATATGAAAGCCCAAGGATCGGGATCGATCATCCTGACGTCTTCGACCGCTGGCATGTTCGGTTATCCAATGCGCAGCCCCTATGCGGTGGCGAAATGGGGTGTGATCGGGTTGATGAAAACGCTGGCCTGCGAACTTGGCCCTTATGGCGTGCGCGTCAATGCCATTTGTCCAGGGGCCGTTGAGGGTGACCGTATGGAACGGGTGTTGCAAAATGAAGCGGCAGCGACAAACAAAGATGTTGAAGACGTGCGTCAAATTTATGTGAATGGTGTGTCGATGAAAACTTGGGTCAGTGCAGATGATATTGCTGATGCAGCACTTTTTCTAACGTCACCGGCGGCATCAAAAATTTCAGGCATGGCACTGCCTGTAGATGGCCATACGGAAACTATTACATAGGAATGAAAAACATGACGAAAACAGCAGCGATCATCGGTGGCGGTGTAATTGGCGGGGGCTGGCTTGCGCGGTTCTTGTTGAATGGTTGGAATGTGAACGTTTTTGACCCTGATCCGGAAGCCGAGCGCAAAATAGGTGAAGTGCTGGCAAACGCGCGGCGCGTTTTACCTATGCTTTATGACGTGGCCATGCCTGCGGAAGGTACATTGACATTTTGTGACACCTTGGAAGAAGCCGTGAAAAACGTCGATTGGGTACAGGAAAGCGTACCGGAACGTCTGGACATTAAACACAAGGTTTTTGCACAAATCGAAAGCTATGCGCCGTATGATGCGGTTATTGGATCATCAACATCGGGTTTTAAACCGTCAGAACTGCAAGAGGACATGAAACACCCCGAGGCACTGATGGTCACACACCCGTTTAATCCGGTGTATCTGCTGCCCCTGATTGAAGTGGTGCCATCGCCTAAAACAGGTGTGGATGCAATTGTAAAAGCGAAAAAGATTTTGACCTCTTTGGGGATGTACCCGCTACATGTGCGCAAGGAAATCGATGCCCATATTGCTGATCGTTTTCTAGAAGCGGTCTGGCGCGAAGGCCTGTGGTTGATCAAAGACGGCATTGCCACCACGCAGGAAATTGATGACGCAATCCGTTACGGATTCGGGTTGCGTTGGGCGCAAATGGGTCTGTTTGAAACCTACCGTATTGCAGGTGGTGAAGCTGGCATGAAACATTTTATTGATCAGTTCGGCCCGTGTTTGCAGTGGCCGTGGACTAAGCTGATGGATGTGCCTGAACTAACGGATGAATTGGTTACAATGATCGCGGACCAGTCAGATGCGCAATCGGGGCACCTGACGATCCGTGAGCTGGAACGTCTGCGGGATGATAATCTTGTGGCAATGATGCGTGCCCTGAAAGGTCAGGACAGTGCTGCAGGTGCGCTGATAAATGCGCATCAGGCGCAAATGACCGAGACGATTAAACCTGATTTCAATAAACCATTACAATCTGTTGGCCGTGTTATCCCGGTAGATTGGGTGGATTATAATGGCCACATGAATGAAAGCCGTTATGGACAGGTATTTTCGGATGCCGCCGATTATGTGATGGTCGCTGTGGGTGCGGATCAGGCCTATATCGCGCGCGGATTAAGCTATTTCACCGTTGATATCGATATAAAATTCATTCTAGAGGCCCATGCCGGGCAAGCAATTACGGTGATATCGCAAATCTTGCAAGGCGAATGTAAAAAACTGCGCTTGCACCACCGTATGTTGGCCGAAGACGGCACGCTTTTGGCCACAGGCGAGCAATTCTTGCTGCATGTCAGTCTGGAAACCCGCCGTACCTGCGACCCTGACCCAATTGTGAAGGCAAATGTAGAAGCTGCCGCCCTTGCACATGCGTCTTTGTCTGATCCACGCCAAACCAGAGGTTAATTATGCAATTTGGACTTAATCAAGAACAGGAAATGATCGTAAAAACTGTGCGCAGTTTTGTTGAAAACGAAATTTATCCGCATGAGCAACTTGTTGAGCGTACAGGCAACGTGCCTGATGAGATTGCGCAAGATATCAAACGAAAAGCCCTAGATCTGGGGTTTTACGCCTGTAATTTTCCCGAATCTGTCGGTTGCGCGGGCTTAAGTCATGTGGATTTTGCGCTTGTTGAACGCGAGTTGGGGCGCGGCTCTATGGCGTTGAACCACTTCTTTGGCCGCCCGCAAAATATCCTGATGGCCTGCAAAGGCGAGCAGGTTGATCGTTACCTGATGCCTGCTGTGCGCGGTGAGCGGATGGATGCGCTGGCAATGACTGAACCCGATGCGGGTTCCGATGTGCGCGGGATGAAATGTTCAGCCCGACTGGATGGTGATGACTGGATTATTAACGGCTCTAAGCATTTTATATCTGGCGCTGAACATGCTGATTTCTTTATTGTTTTCGTGGCAACGGGTGTTGATGAAACCCCGCGTGGACCAAAGAAACGCATCACTACATTTTTGGTGGATCGCGGCACAAAGGGCTTTGATATACGTGAGGGCTATAATTCTGTCAGTCACAAAGGCTACAAAAATTGCATCCTTTATTTTGACGATTGCCGTCTGCCACAGGCGCAGGTTTTAGGTGAGGTTGATGGTGGATTTGCGGTGATGAACGAATGGCTTTATGCCACGCGTATCACGGTTGCCACCATGTCAGTGGGTCGTGCACGGCGGTGTTTTGATTATGCGCTGAATTATGCGGCTGAGCGCAAGCAATTTGGTCAACCGATTGGCAAGTTTCAGGGTATAAGTTTTCAAATTGCTGATATGATCACAGAGATTGATGCCGCCGACTGGCTGACACTGGCCGCCGCATGGCGGTTGGATCAAGACTTGCCAGCAAACCGCGAAATTGCCAGCGCGAAACTTTACGCGTCAGAAATGCTGGCCCGTGTCACCGATGCTACCTTGCAGATTTACGGCGGTATGGGGTTGATGGATGATTTCCCGATTGAACGTTTCTGGCGTGATGCACGTGTGGAAAGGATTTGGGATGGTACCTCTGAAATCCAACGCCATATTATCAGCCGCGATTTACTGCGCCCGCTGGGGGCCTGAATGGCAACCGGTTTAGATCGCCTTTTTCGCCCTAAAACCATTGCTGTGATCGGTGGCGGTACTTGGTGTGCCAATGTTGTTCAGCAATGTAAGAAATTTGGTTTCACGGGGGCAATCTATCCGGTTCATCCGAAAAAAGACAATATAGACGGTATCCCTTGTATCCGCACGATCGAAGATCTGCCACAAGCACCGGATGCCAGTTTTATAGGTATTAACCGCTTTGCAACTATTGAAGCCGTTGGCGCATTGCAGGCCATTGGGGCAGGGGGTGCGGTTTGTTTTGCCAGTGGTTTTTCGGAAGTTATCAATGAAGATGCCGAGGGCGCCGACCTGCAAGCACAATTATTGGATGCTGCTGGTGACATGACCATCATCGGCCCGAATTGCTATGGTTTTGTTAATTATCTGGATGGTGCGCTTTTATGGCCTGATCAACATGGCGGTGTGCCGGTTGATAGCGGCGTGGCGGTTATTACCCAATCGTCAAATATTGCGATTAACATAACCATGCAAAGGCGCGGATTGCCGCTGGCCTATGTGGTTACTGCGGGCAATCAGGCACAAACTGGCTTGTCCCAGATTGGTGCGGCTCTACTGGAAGACACCCGCGTTACGACACTTGGCTTGCATATTGAAGGCATAGACGATCTGCGCGGGTTTGAAGCTTTGGCCGCAACCGCCCGTAGATTAGGTAAGTCGATTGTGGTGCTAAAGGTCGGAAAATCCATTCATGCACAGGCCGCGACAATCTCGCATACGGCCTCGCTTGCGGGCAGTGAAGCGGGGGCAACAGCCCTGTTTCGGCGGCTTGGCATAGCAGAGGTCAACAGTTTGCCTGAATTGTTGGAAAGTCTGAAATTGCTGCATGTCACGGGGCCGCTAGCCTCAAATGAAATCGCTTCAATGTCCTGTTCCGGTGGTGAAGCCAGCCTGATGGCAGACAGTGCCATTGGGCGAAACATCAACTTTCCCAACTTGACAGACAGCCAAAATGATAATCTGCGTAAGGCGCTTGGCCCGATGGTAAAGCTGGCCAATCCTTTGGATTATCATACTTATATCTGGGGTGATGTAGATGCAATGGCTCAGACATTCAGCGCAATGATGGCACCGCATCTGGCGCTTGGGGTTCTGATTTGTGATTTCCCCAGGGATGATCGTTGCGATCTGTCCGAATGGGAAGGGGTGATCGCAGGGATTGACGCTGCAGGCAAAACCTCTGGGCGGCCGATGGCTATTGCGTCCTCATTGCCCGAAAACATGCCCGAAGATGTTGCGGTTAATTTAATCGCACGCGGCATCGTGCCGTTTTATGGCTTGGATGAAACGTTGGCAGCGATTGAGGCGGCAGTCTTTTGCGGCCAACTTCATGTGGCCCAACCCGCTGTAATGCTGCCAAAACCTGCACAAAATACTAAAATTATGACGGAAGCTGCGGCCAAAGCAGCCCTACATAAATTTGGGCTTGTCATCCCGCAATCACAAACCGCGATCACAGCTGATAAAGCTGGAAAAACCGCCAGTGAAATCGGGTTTC
>CAXMSA010000070.1:0-13016 GCA_964195605.1 uncultured Amylibacter sp. | reverse complement strand
GTTTGCGACCAAACAAGGGCGTCTTCCTTGGAAATTGTTAGAGATCTAGAGATTCTCCAAGCAAATCGGTTTTCGCTCAATGTCGGAAAGCGGCTTCGAAGGTCTTGCAACTCGCGATTGCGCGCCTCAGGTAATTCGGAGCAAGCCAGAATTGTTTCTTCTATTGTTAGCCCCCAATGTTCACGCAAGGCTTTGCGAACATATATTTCACGCTGGCCTTCAGCTTCTAGCCGTTTTGCATAAGCTTTTTGGGTTTCGCCCTGTTTGGGGACATCGGATTGATAATCCATCATGGTGTATTCTCCACAATAGGCGCCAAGAATTTTTGGATACTTCCTCCGTAGAAAAATAAAATAATGCAACCTGCGGCTGTTATCGCGGGTGGTAGCCAGACCAATAACGGGGCCTCGGCAAATGTCTTAGGCAATTTGGGATCGGTCGCAGGGCGAAAAAAGCCGCGACCTACGATGGGCATAAGGTAGGCGATGTTCAGAAGCGAGCTGACCATCAACACAACGATAATGATTTGATGACCTGCGTCCGCAGCCCCCACCATCAGCAGGAACTTCGGCCATGAGCCGCCTAATGGTGGCAGTCCGATAATGGACAAGGCCCCAATCAGGAAGGCACCAAAAGTGATCGGCATGATCCGACCCAGCCCCTGCATCTGGCTAATCTCGGTTTTATGGTAGGCAACATAAATCGAACCCGCGCACATAAACAGTGTGATTTTACCCATCGCGTGCATCGCGATATGCATCCCGCCGCCCAGCGCACCCATCGATGTGGCAAGCGCCATGCCAAGGGTGATGTAGGATAGTTGCGACACGGTGGAATATGCCAATCGCGCTTTCAGGTTGTCCTTAGTCATCGCCACGACGGACGCCGCAATAATCGTATAAGCGGCCAACCACATCAACCATTCGGAGGCCCCGGTTGAGGCCAGAAAATCAATGCCGAAAATATAAATGCCAACCTTAAGCATAGTGAACACACCCGCTTTTACCACTGCAACCGCGTGTAACAGGGCCGACACAGGTGTGGGGGCAACCATTGCGGCGGGCAGCCAGCGGTGGAACGGCATCAATGCCGCTTTGCCGATACCAAAAGCATATAGGCCCAAAAGAATTGGCAACAATGCTGGGGCGATTTTGCCCTCGAGTATTCCGCCCTTGGTGAAATCCAACGTGCCTGCGATTGTGAATGTCCAGATCACACCTGTCAAAAGTAGTGCTATGGAGGTGCCGATCAGGATGCTCAGATAAGTCCGCGCCCCTTTGACTGCTTCAGGTGTACCCTTGTGGGCAACCAGCGGGTATGTGGAAAGCGTCAGAATTTCGTAGAACACAAACAGCGTGAACATGTTTGATGCAAACGCGATGCCCATCACGGCGGCAATTGCGATGGAAAAACAGGCAAAGAACCTTGCGTGGTGTTGCTCGTTATTGCCGCGCATATAGCCGACACCGTAAATGTGGGTGATGATCCACAGACCCGAACCGATCATCGCAAACATCAACCCCAAAGGTTCCACATGAAACGAAATGCTCAGGCCGGATACAACTTCAAACAGTTCAAACGGGTCTGTCGTGGCATTTCCGACATTGCACAAAATCACCAGAACGCAGGCAAAGGTCAGTATAGCACATAGAAAGGTGATCCCGTCGCGCAGGTTTTCTTGATGTTTCCAAACCATGTTGCCGGCCATCGCAACGGTCGGGATCAGCATGGTTAAATACAGGGCTGTTGATGTTTCCATGATTAACCCCTAATGCGCCATACCGGCGGAACCCGCCAGCAGACCTTCAGCGGCAACACGTGCCGAACCAAGTGTAAGACTGGTATCAAACCCGAACCAGATACAGGCACCCGCCAAAATCAACATCGGGATCAGCATCGGCAGAGGCGGATCTGTCGCCGTGCAGCCCTCATCAGGGGCGGTAAGGTACAAAACCTCAAACATGCGCCAGACATAAACCACAGCCAAAAGTGACGACAGCATGATCGTAATGGCGATCAGCCACCAACCATTTTCAAACGCGGCTTGCACCAACACCCATTTAGAAATGAAGCCGGCCGTACCCGGCACACCGATCAGGCTTAATCCGCCAGCAACCATGGTGGCCCCGGTTAAGGGCATTTTGCGGCCCAAACCGTTTAGATTGTCAAGGAATGCGCTGCCTGAATACATCATCAGGGCACCAGCCCCCATGAACAATGCGGCTTTCGATATGCCATGATTGACCAGATGTACGATCGTGGCAGAAAGCCCTGTCGCGTTCAGCATCGCAATACCAAGCAGCATGTAGCCGATTTGGGCGATAGAGGAAAACGCCAACATGCGTTTGAGGTTGGTTTGGAAAACCGCCACAAAAGATGCCGCAAACATCGCCATCAATGCAAACGGGATGAAAATCAGGTAAAGTGTCCAATCTGCAAATTGGAACCCGGGGTTAAAGACCGAGAACAAGAAACGCAGCAACACATAAATTGCGGCTTTCGTCGCAGTGGCAGCCAGAAATGTTGTGACCGCAGAGGGCGCGTAAGTATAAGCGTTGGGCAACCAGTGGTGCAGTGGATACATCGCCGCTTTCAGGCTCATGCCGACGACGATAAAGGTAAATGCGGCCTGCACTGTGCGGTTGGCGCCTTGATCTGCGATACGATCAGCCAGGTCGGCCATATTCAAAGTACCTGTGGCCATATAAAGCATGCCCAGCCCAATGACAAAAAACGTAGCCCCGATGGTTCCCATCACCAGATAATCATAAGCTGCGGTAAGGGCGCGCGGGTTTTTCTTGGCCCCTAATGCGACAAGGACATAAGTGGATAGTGATGATATTTCCAGAAACACAAAGACGTTAAACGCGTCCCCCGTGGCAACCATGCCCAAAAGCCCTGTAAGGCAAAGCATGTAAAGCGCATAAAACAGGGTGTGGTGGCGTTTGGGTATCTCGGATTTTATACTGGTGTAAGCGTAGGGTAATACCACAGCACCGATGCCCGATATCAGCATCAAGACAAACGCACTAAGCGCGTCGATACGGTATTCAATACCCAAAGGCGGGGCCCAACCGCCGATATGATAGGAAATAAAACTGCCGTCCAGCACTTGCGCCAGCAACAGGCTTGCGATGACAAAGGCCGCGATGCTAACCGCGAATGCAATGGCAAACGCCAGTTTGCGATTGCCGATGAACACGATCAAAGGTGCCGATATCAATGGGATCACTACTTGCAACACAGGCAGGTGATCCATGAATGTTTTTGCAACGTGGTGGGTTTCAACAGCTGACATTATGCGCGCCCACCCATTGCTGACCCGTGGGTTTTATTGTCTTGTGCACTCATCTCGCGTTCAATGATCAAAATATCTTCTTCTTCGATGGTGTCATATTCTTCGCGAATGCGGATGATCAGGGCCAGCGCCAGTGATGTGGTAGCAATGCCCACAACAATCGCGGTCAGGATCAACACATGCGGCAGCGGGTTTGAATAGATGATAGAGGGGTCAACCTGCATTTGGCCTTGGCTATCCACAGGATAAATCGGGGCGGTGCCACCGGTGACTTTGCCGATAGAAATATAGAACATAAAAACCGAGGTCTGAAAGATGTTCAGCCCGACGATTTTTTTCACCAGATTACCGCGCGCCACAACGATATAAAGGCCCGTCATCATCAAAACGATGAACAGCCAGTAATTCAGGTGGCCGACAATGAAATCCCAGTTAACCATCACCAATCCTCATCTTTCATCGGCGGCGGGCGGCCTGCGAAAGCGTAGTAAATCGCCACCATAACGCCGGTAACAGTGATGCCGACACCCAATTCCACCGCAAAAATACCCCAATGCTGCCCATGGCTGGGGTGGGCTGGGTTAAACGCGCCGTAGTCCAGGTAATTATACCCCAAAAGCATGCTGGCAATGCCCGTGCCTGCGTAGACCAGAACCCCCAAAGCGACTATTTTATGCACCAGCCATGGTGGAAAAACCCGTTCAACTTTATTCAAACCGAAAACAATGCCGTACAGGATAAAGGCAACAGCCATGATCACGCCAGCCTGAAATCCACCGCCCGGTGAAAAGTCGCCGTGAAACTGGACGTAAAAAGCAAAGAGTATGATCGTGCCGACCAACATTTTCGTCACGACACGCAGGATCAGGTGATGATGCATTACGCGTCTTCCTCTTCTTCTTCATCTTCGCGGCGACGCCGTGCAAGGCCGCTCAGCAACAGAAGAACCCCGATCCCTGCGGTAAAGACAACGGCAGTTTCGCCCAAAGTATCGTAGCCACGGTAGCTGGCCAAGATCGATGTCACCACATTAGGCACGTCGATATCTTCGATGCTGCCCGCCAAATATTCTGGTGCAACATGTAGCTGGGCAGGCGCATTCGGGTCGCCGAAATCAGGCATATCCAGAGTACCGTAAACCAAAGCCGCCCCGGTAACCGCAACAACGATAAAAGGCACCAGCCCGGAACGGCTGGATTTCTTTTGGGTGCGCGCCGTCAGGGCAATTGTACCAAGCATCAAAACGGTTGAAATGCCTGCACCCACGGCAGCCTCAGTAAAAGCGACATCGACCGCATCAAGCGTTACAAACAACAGGGCTGAAAGCAGGCTGAAAACGCCCGACAGCATAACCACGGCAAACAACTGGTTGATACGCACGATGGCAAGGGCAGTCATCACCAGCATCGCAAACAGGGTAAGGTTGATCAGAGTATCAATCATGTCAGCGTCTCACTTTTTTGCGCATCTTTATCGTTTTCAGGTGTTTCACCTGACGTAAGGGCTGCACTGGCAACCGCATGGGTTGATGTGGGGCCTGTGATGAAAATAAACGCGCCGATAAGCAGCAGTTTAACAGTTATTAGTGTAAAGCCTGCCTGCAGACACATACCAAGGACCAGTAGGATCATACCGGCACTTTCGCTGACAGATGCCGCGTGCAATCGTGACCAGAAATCGGGAAACCGCAATGTGCCTATGGCACCGATCAATGTGAAGGCACTGCCTGACAGGATCAGGATCCAGCTTAGAACTTGAACAAGCAAATCCATCATTCGCGCCCCTTCACATCCGGCATTTGCGAAACATCGCCAAGGGCGCGGTAGCGGAAGAATTTCAAGATGGCGATAGTGCCGACGAAATTGATCAGGGCGTATAAAAGCGCAATATCCAGAAAGTCAGGACGGCCGTTCAAAAAACCAAGCACGGCGATAAACAACACGGTAAGCGTACCAAAACTGTTAACCGCCAAAACTCGGTCATAAAGTGACGGGCCTGCATAAAGCCGGGCCAAAACAAGCACCATCGAGATAAAAAGGGCAATGGCTGCAATTAAAAACATCAAGAATCCACACTTTCAGTCGCTGTGACACGTTTATCCATATCCGCAAGATCATCCATATGATCGTCTGTATATGAAAGCGCATGAACTAGAAAATAACCATCCTCGACCTCTACTGAAATCGTTCCAGGCGTTAAGGTAATAGAGTTCGCAAAAATGGCCTGCCCCAGATCGGTTTTCTGCGTATAGGGCACTTTAATCAGACGCCGGTTCAAACGCATGTCCGGTGACATGATAATCTTGGTCACAACCCAGTTCGCCTTGGCAATCTCAATCATCAACCACGCCCAATAGCCAATGATCGCAAAAGGTTTCAAATGTATCTGCAAGCGCGCGGCGTCAGCGGCGTTATCCATGCAGCGCATCACGAAGACAGCGATAATAGATGAAGCGATGCCAAGTTTGATAATAAACGGATTATAAATGCCCGACATTAACAACCAAAGCACAAAAAGCGTTAGTGCTGTTATAAGTGTCCGCAGCATTATTTCCCCAAATCAAGCCAAGCATTCAGGGCAATATGGCCTTTTCAACACGGCACTTCAACAGTGATTTAAAACTTAACTTAAAAACTTGGATATATAAAACTTACGTCAATCTTATCACAACGGCACTTTTCTGCCATAATTGGGCATTCAAAGCGTCGCTATTTGGCATATATGGTTTATATAAAACAAATACCGGTGACGCAGAGGACAAACTTATTGCAATTCACGTCTGATATAGCTCATATTGCAAATATAACGACCCCTTCACATATGAAGGATATAAAAACCACGCAAAAGTGGACAAGGGCAAAACAGGTTAAGGCATCTTTTAGGTGATTGAGTTCAGAAATGTAAGTAAGTCCTTTTGGACAGGTCAACAACGCAAGGTCATATTGGATCAGGCGACTTTTCGCGTGGAACTTGGCAATAGCATCGGCATTCTTGCCCCCAATGGCACCGGCAAGACAACCTTGATCAATATGATGTGCGGTCTGGAAAAGCCGGATGAAGGCGAGATTATTCGCAGTTCCAAAATATCATTTCCCTTAGGTTTCATGGGCGGCATAAACAATAAACACACGGCAACAGAAAACAGCCGTTATATCGCACAGCTATATGGGCTGGAACCCGATTATATAGAATCCTTTTGCAGATACCTTTGCAACCTTGACGAATATTTCGAAATGCCGGTCGCAACCTACTCTTCAGGTATGAAAGCACGGTTCATGATGGCATTACTGCTGGCGCTTGAATTTGATATTTATCTGATCGATGAAGGCATGCCGCAATCAACAGATGTAGAGTTCAACAGAAAAGCAGGGTCTGTCCTGCGCGACCGGCTGAAAAAATCAACTGTGATTATCGTTTCACACCAAGCCAATATTCTAGAGGCTTTTTGCAATTCAGCCGCCGTATTACAAAACGGAAAACTTCTGTTCTTTGACACTTTGGAAGAGGCAAAACAGGTTTACAATTATGCCCAATAGCGAACGAAACCCAAATCCCGCACCTCCTGTAAGGCCGAAATCACCGCACAATGCCCCACGGGCGCAGGTTAGCGAAGATGCAGATGCTCATAATGTAGATGACAGAACCACAATATCTGCACGTGATGCAATTGAACTTATCAAAAAAGAAAACCTGACAGGCCGGCAACTGCGTATAGCACGCCGTCTTGCACAAAAACACGGCCTGCAAACTACATCTGATCTGGATGCGGTCAGAATGTTACGCAACAAAGGGATTGAGCCGTTTCAATCCTCTAATAACATGTTGATGGCCGCGGCCGAAGGTGCCAAGGCAAACCCGCCATCCAATTTACCAACAACAGTGCGCACAACCGAAGTTGCAGGCCTAAAGCCACTTGACGAAGTGGACAGGCAAATTGCAATCAGCAAAATACAAAAAGATCTGGTCAAGCGCAGGCGCAGGCGCATTGCGACTTTGATGGCAAAGCTGATTTGTTTTATCGCAATACCAACAATTTTGGCAGGCTATTATTTTTACCGGGTCGCCACCCCGATGTATGCTTCCTTTACAGAATTTGTAATACAAAAATCTGACAACCCATCCGCCCCTGCAGCTGCCAGCATGTTTGGCGGTTCACTGCTTGCCACAGCACAAGACTCAATTTCCGTTCAGGGATATTTATCTTCCCGTGATGCGATGTTGCGACTTGATAAAGATTTAGGTTTCACACAGTCTTTTCAAGGTGAAAAGGTAGATGCGTTACAAAGGTTAGACGCCGACGCAACAAATGAAGCCGCATATAAAGCCTATAAAAAGCGTGTTCAAATTGGCTTTGACCCAACCGAGGGCATTATTAAAATGGAAGTCGTAATGCCAAGCGCGGAACAATCTTATGCATTTTCAAATGCATTGATCGGCTATGCCGAACAAAAAGTGGATCAATTGACCCAGCGCATGCGCAAAGACCAGATGAAAGGCGCTGATGAAGCGTATGAAAAAGCTGAAGTTATGTATACAGAGGCCCAAACCCGCGTTGTAAATCTACAAGGAAAACTAGGCGTTCTAAGCCCCGAAGGTGAAATCGCAGGGCAGATGTCTTTGATACAACAAATCGAAACCGATATTCAGCTTCGCCAGTTAGAACTGATAGAGATGCTGGACAATCCACGGCCAAATATCACCAAAGTAAATGTTTTGGAAAAATCGATCCTAAGCCGAAAGGATTTGGTTGCAAAATTGCGCACTGAAATGACTGTGGGTACCGAAGGCGAAATATCTCTGGCTAAGATCACAGCTCAATTGCATTCCGCACAAGCACAACTGATTATGCGCCAGGAATTGTTGTTAGGATCGTTAACCCTGCTTGAAACTGCCCGTATTGAAGCCAACCGCCAGACCCGATACCTGTCCATGGCTGTTTCACCCGTCAAACCTGACCAAGCTAGTTATCCAAAATCTTTTGAAAACACATTGTTATCGTTCATCGTCTTTACCGGAATATTCCTGTTGCTCTCATTAACCACATCCATATTAAGAGAGCAGGTAACAACCTAAGTAAAATGATAATGGCTTTCAAAGCACGGCGTATATTCCCTTGCTTTGGGGCCACTTTCATTCACGCCCGCGCATTTCTTGCAACAGACCCAACCATCTACCCTTTCTTTCTTTGCCAACAGATTATTCAGGTCAAATAAATCTGGCGGCATAACCGCTACCAAACAAGGAATACAGCAGTGCTAAAACCATTAAGCGAAAGCACCCCCAATACATGGAGTTTCCTGCGCGATGCAATGATTGTGCCCACTGGTTTTCGCGAATATGACGCGCGCTGGAAATATCCAGATGATATAAACCTACCTGGCATTACCACTCTCGGCATGGGGTTGGGCACGCAGAT
The DNA here is from genome assembly GCA_964195605.1 of uncultured Amylibacter sp. GTDB lineage: Bacteria > Pseudomonadota > Alphaproteobacteria > Rhodobacterales > Rhodobacteraceae > Amylibacter. The sequence continues at coordinate 4,302 of CAXMSA010000070.1, read as the reverse complement.
GTATGAGAACGGCATTGAGCCTGTGATCGCTGTCGGTAACGATTACCGCGATTATTCCCTGACCATCAAAAACGCCCTGATGCTGGGGTTGATGCAAGCGGGCATTCACGTGCGTGACATCGGCCCTGCCCTGTCGCCAATGGCCTATTTCAGCCAGTTTCACCTGAATGCCCCTGCGGTGGCGATGGTCACGGCCTCACACAACCCAAACGGCTGGACCGGTGTGAAGATGGGCTTTGAGCGCCCGCTGACCCACGGGCCTGATGAAATGGGCCGTTTGCGCGATATTGTTTTGAACGGTGAAACCGTGGCGCGTGATGGTGGCAAATATGAATTTGTCGAGGGCGTAAAAGAAGCCTATATTGATGACCTCGTCGGTGACTTTAGAATGAGCCGCAAACTGCGTGTGGTCTGTGCCACAGGCAACGGCACCGCAAGCGCCTTTGCGCCCGAAGTTCTGGAACGTATCGGCGTGGAAGTGATCCCGTCTCATAACAGTCTGGATTACACCTTCCCGCATTACAACCCCAACCCTGAGGCGATGGAAATGCTGCATGATATGGCAGCCTCGGTCAAAGAAAGCGGGGCAGATTTGGCCCTTGGCTTTGACGGTGATGGCGATCGTTGCGGCGTTGTTGACAATGAAGGTGAAGAAATTTTTGCCGATAAGGTTGGTGTCATCATGGCGCGCGATCTGTCAAAAATTTACCCTAACTCCACCTTTGTCGCAGACGTGAAATCCACAGGGCTTTTCGCCAGCGATCCTGAATTGCAGAAATATGGTGCCAAAGCGGACTACTGGAAAACAGGTCACAGCCACATGAAACGCCGCGTCAAGGAGCTAGGCGCATTGGCAGGTTTCGAAAAATCCGGCCACTACTTTTTAGCCGAACCCATCGGGCGCGGTTATGATTGCGGTATGCGGGTGGCAGTGGAAATGTGCAAACTTCTGGACCGCAACCCCGACATGACCATGGCCGACCTGCGCCGTGCATTACCGGTTACCTACGCCACCCCCACCATGTCGCCCTTCTGCCCTGATACCGAAAAGTACACCGTGCTGGAACGGCTGGTGCAGCGTTTGGTGAATATGCACGAGGCAGGTGAGAAAGTCGCCGGGCGCAGCATTGCGCAGGTGGTCACCGTAAATGGTGCCCGTGTCATTCTGGACAATGGCGCATGGGGGCTGGTGCGGGCATCATCCAACACGCCCAATCTGGTTGTGGTCTGCGAAAGCCCCGCATCGGACGCGGAAATGCGGGCGATTTTCAATGATATTGACGCGGTTGTGCGCACCGAACCTTCTGTCGGGGAATATGACCAGACGATTTAGGGGCGGCGTTTATGGTTAAATTATCTGGCAGATGCATGGCGGAAAAGTAACCTGGAACTATGATGGTGATGTAACGCGAAGCCTCGTCTGCCACTGTCAGGATTGCCAGCGTGCAACCTCTTCCCCATTCACGGCCTTCATAGGCGTCAAACCGGATGAAGTACGATGGTCAGGTGCGATCAATCATTACCAAAGCTCTGAACAAACATGGCGCGGCTTTTGCCCTGCCTGCGGGACAAGGCTATATTTCAAGTCGGGCAAATGGCCTGCTGAAATTCACATTCACGCATCAACACTTGATGAAACATGCACTTATAATCCAAGTGCACAAGTCGTTCTGCGGTCACGGGCTGACTGGCTGGATGATCTTGACAGCATTCCAAAGCACCAAGGTTTTAATGCAAACCCTGTCATTGACCCTAAAGATAGCTGATATGTAGGATAGGCGATCACCCACCCTAAGTTTGTTATCGACATTTTTCTGATAGGGCAGCTTTTGCTTAGGTGGTGCTATTTTACTAGCTGGTACTGGTTTACACTACTATTGCATAAATTTTACATCTCAATTGACATAATGACAGGAAATCAGAAGGATAGAGGAATAGATATACATAATTTATTTTATATAATTTATTTACAAGGCTTTAAGCTTTATGAAGTATTCCATCCTTACAACAATCGGTGCGGTAATGATATCCACTACCGCTTTCGCACAAGACAGCAACGGTGGTGCCGATTGTGGTGGATTTTATGGTGGTATTAGTGCGGGCGCAGGTACTGCTGACATGGATCTGGGGTTTACTGGTATTGGGTGGTGGACGTTTGGCACACCTGGTGCTGCAAATTTCGACCCGGATGGCGCGGTCGTCGGGGTTCACTTGGGGTATAATTACATGCTTTCCAAGAATTGGTATGTCGGAATTGAAGGATCGCTAAACGACTCTTCCATGAAACAATCGATTGCCAGCCCGGCATTCCCGGGGGCTGATACTTGGACGGCAGAGATTAATAACTATTGGACTGTGGGCGGGCGCGTTGGATATGCGATGAAAAAGTCTTCCTTTTACGGCTCAGTTGGCCTAGCTGGCGCAAACGTTAAATCCAATGCTTTTGGCTTAGGCTTTTGGATATAAGCGGCGAACACCACACAGGATGGACAGCGGGTGCCGGGGTTGAATACATGATAAAGCCGGGGCTTACGGTTGGTCTTGATTATAAATATCTGGATTTCGGCTCGGAATTTCACCTGTCCGACACTGTTACCTGCAGAGTTTGCTTTAACCCTGGCGACAGTCGCAATGTTGACGTATCGGCACAAGTGATAACAGCCCGCGTAGGTTTTAAATTCTGAACGTTAGGGGCTGACCGTCCGCCATGTTTTTACGCTTAATCTTGTGGATCTGTAGCTAAGTTGGATTTTGGTTGTGTTCTTTTCCAGCCCCTAACCCTAATCGCTATTTCCGATTAGGTATCTTCGGACTAAGGAGGGCTTTCAGCCCCTGCCAAACCTGCATTCAGAAGCACGGGTTTTTAGCACCTCCCACACTAAACCACCTGCCCCGCAGCCCAACCCGATGACCAGGCCCACTGAAAATTATATCCGCCCAACCAGCCGGTGACGTCGACGACCTCACCAATGAAATATAGCCCCGGAACGGATTTCACTTCCATCGTCTTGGCTTTCAATTCATCCGTATCAACCCCGCCCAAAGTGACCTCTGCCGTGCGATACCCCTCTGATCCCACTGGTTTGATCTGCCAATTATGGATCGCGTGGTCCAGTTTCAACAGATCCTTGTCGCTTTGATCCGCAAGCTTCCCTGTCAGCCCCGCATTGTCCACGATGAAACTGGCCAGTATTTTGGGCAAGTGTTCAGCCAAAGCCGTGTGTACCGCAATCCGCCCATACTCAGCCCGCTTTTCCTGCAAAGCCTGCATGATCCTTTGCCCGACCGCCAAGTCCACAGACAGGCTGTCACCCTCTCGCCAATAGGATGAGATTTGCAAAATAGACGGGCCGGACAGGCCCCGATGCGTGAACAAAAGGCCCTCATCAAAACTGGTTTTATCATGGGTGACAGAAGCGAAAACAGAGGTGCCGGACATCGCCGCAATCGGTGCCAGATCCTGCTCGGCGAACGTTAGCGGCACCAGTGCCGGACGGGGTTCAATAATCTTCAGATCAAAGAATTTAGCAATTTCATACCCAAGCCCCGACGCCCCCATTTTTGGGATCGACTTACCACCGCAAGCCACCACAAGTGACGTGCAGCCAATAGATCCACCTGTGAGTTGAACTTCAAATTGATCGTCTTTTGAAATATTCAGAAACTCTGTTTCCAGCGCGATATCAACATCCACATCCATCATATGCTTTTGCAACATATCAATGATCTGCGTGGCCTTGCCGTCACAAAACAGCTGGCCCAGTGTTTTTTCGTGATAAGTAATGCCCGCATCCGCCACCATCTGAATAAAATCCCATTGGCTATAACGTGCCAAAGCCGACAAAGCGAAATGCAGGTTTTGCGACAAGAATTTTTCGCGGCTAATATTAAGGTTGGTGAAATTGCACCGTCCGCCACCTGAGATACGAATCTTTTCGCCTAAGGATTTCGCGTGATCAATCAGCAGCACAGAACGCCCACGACGCCCAGCTTCAATCGCGCACATCATGCCCGCTGCACCCGCCCCGATAATCAATACATCATAGTGTTTCATACCCCCCGCATAAGGCGAAAGCAGTTTTAGCACAAGCAATGCAATTACACGATTTTTAACTTGCGGTTATGGAATTCTCGGCGTAAATAGCCCCCAGCTTGGGACGTGGCCTAATGGTAGGGCATCGCTTTTTGGTAGCGCAGATTGTAGGTTCGAGTCCTACCGTCCCAGCCAAACAGTCCATCATTTTCACACAGTGTAAGTTTAACGCAGTATAACCGCGCGTTATCAGCGTGTTAGAGATACAG
>CAXMSA010000069.1:343-13488 GCA_964195605.1 uncultured Amylibacter sp. | reverse complement strand
TATGGGGAATATCAATGAGAATTGTAAGCGTAACTGCAAGTCTGGCTTGTTGTGGAATTGCCGCTGTTGCATCACTGTCAATGTCTGTGGCTGTGAACCCTGCATTGGCAGCAAGGGTCGGGCATGAATTGCAATTGGGGCTGAAGCCCACCTTACAAGCCCAATCCCCGTGCAATTTTGGCCAAGGTAGCCGCATTGCCGCCGCCGGTTTTATCGCGGATGGCTGATCTGTGGCTTTCCACTGTGCGAATGGAAATATCCAAACCATAGGCAATCTCTTTGTTCAACTGTCCCTCGGCGATCAGGGCAAGCACCTGTTTTTCACGCTTGGTCAGCCCGTAAGCATCTTCGGTATTGTCATGCGCACCTGATGCGTTTTGCAAATTGGCTGCCAGTCTTGGCCCCAGATACGTGGCCCCTTCTGCGACAGATTTAATTGCATTCAGCATTTCGGGTTTGGACACATCTTTTAGCACAAAGCCATTGGCCCCGATGCGCAAAGCTTCCTGAATATACTCATTATCATCATAGATCGACAAAAACAGGATACGGGTTTTTAGGCCCAATCCCATGATCTGTTTGGCCGCTTCCAACCCGTTCATTTCGGGCATGGAGATGTCTAGTAAAAGCACATCTGGTTGCATGCGTTTGCACAGATCAATGGCTTCAAACCCATTGCTGCCTTCGGCGATAATCTCGATATAGGCCACATCTGACAGGCGTGCCGATATGCCTTCACGCAGAAGATCGTGATCATCAACGATAATTAATTTGATGTCTTTCCCGGACTTCATGAATGCCCTCTGCCGATTTCAATCGGTATTGTTACCTTAATGCCAAAGCCTGTCGGTTTGCCCCGCATGAATTGAATTTTTCCGCCAAGACTGTCAATACGTTCTTGCATATTACGTAATCCCAGCCCTGCGGTTTTTTGCAAAAACTGATCATCCAACTCTGCACCGCGCCCGTTATCTTTGATGACCAGTTGGATTTTTGATTTTGTTTTTGTCAATACGATTGAAATATCGGTGGCCTCAGAGTGCTTTGCCGCATTGGTCAAAGCTTCCTGTACCACGCGGTAAAGCGCTGTTTTTGCCTCATCGCTTAACAGGTCTTGCACAGGTTGCGCGTTTACCGAGACATTGAAATCGCTGTGTGCATCAAATTCGGTGCCCAATCCTTTCAAGGCCGCGGCAAGGCCGATATCATCCAGAATGGACGGGCGCAGGTCCATGGAAATACGTCGCACCTCAGAGATCGCTGCATCCAGTGTTGTCATTGATTTTTCAATCGGTTGGATCACTTTAGCACCTTTGCGGGTATGGTTGAGTGCAGCCTCTATCCCGTATCTCGCAGACACCAGAAGCTGGCTGATACTGTCGTGCAACTCGCGCGATACACGTTTGCGTTCATCTTCCTGAATATCAACAATACGTGCAGTCAGCTTTTTCAACTTGGCATCCGCAAGGCGTTGTTCCGACAGTTGCAAGCTGGCCAGGATCAATGTGGTCGTGGCAATCACGGCTGCCATTAAAAACAACAAAAGCAACCTTGTCTGGCGGATTGATTTTTGTATCTCGGATTGAACCGTATTCACTTTAATACTGACATCATCAAGGTAAATGCCTGTCCCCAACATCCAATCCCAACGCGGAAAATAGCTGGCAATGGCCAGTTTATTCACATAATTTCCGCTAGAGGGTTTCAGCCAGATATGTTCATAAAACCCACCACCTTCTTGACCCATCTTGATCATATCTCGCACAATGTGCTTGCCTTCATCATTTTCCAATCCGATCCAGTTGTTGCCGACAAAATAGGTTAGACGCGGATTTACGATGTTGGTGCCGTCTTTGTCGTAAACGAAAAAATAATTGTCTTTGCCATAAGACATTTTGCGCAATATCTCTGTGGCTTCGCGTTGGGCTGTACGTCTGGTTTTCAAAGTTGAATTATACATCGGCGCAACAGCGCCTTGGGCCAGTTGTATGTAATTTTCCAATTCATTCTTTTTCAGCTCCAGATACATCTTTTCGACGATGTCACCTTGGGTTTTTGTTAACCTCGTTGACTGGAAATTCACAACAAACACAGTTGCCACGGACATCAATATGATTGGGAATAACGCGATGAAGATCAGTTTTGTCTTATAATTCATAAGTTCGTCCTTCTAAGAGGGCTTAAGTACATGATTAATGTGCTTATAGAAAGTTTACAGAGTTCCGTACTACTACGGATGCGGATATGTAGTAGTGCGTGTTGTTATGCGCCCACTTAGAACTAGACAGAATCAACTATTTTGCGGCAATGTCGCATCATAGTATCCATTGGGAGGAATTATATGGAACGTCGTAAGTTTTTGACCGGTGCAGCTGTTGCTGGTGCCGCTACAACGCTGGCCGCACCTTCGGTTGCGCAAGGTAAAAAAGAAATGGTTATCGTGTCCACTTGGCCACGTGATTTCCCGGGTCTGGGTTTGCCTGCACAACGTCTTGCTGCACGTATCACAGAATTGACAGACGGTGAGATTGATGTGAAATACTTCGCTGCCGGCGAACGCGTTGGTGCGTTTGACAGCTTTGACGAAGTTGCCTCTGGTAACGCACAAGCCTATATCGCTGCTGACTACTACTGGAAAGGCAAGCACCCTGCATGGGCTGCATACACATCCATTCCGTTTGGTTTGACATACACAGAAATGGACGCATGGATCAAATATGGCGGCGGTCAGGAACTGTGGGATGAAGTTGCAGGCGAATTTGGCCTGAAAAACTTTGCTTGTGGTAACACAGGTTGTCAAATGGGTGGTTGGTTCAACAAAGAAATCAACTCTGGCGACGACTTCAAAGGTCTGAAAATGCGTATTCCGGGTTTGGGCGGCGACGTTCTGGCTAAATTGGGCGCATCTCCTGTATCACTTCCAGGGGGTCAGATTTATGAAAACCTTGTATCTGGCGCGCTGGATGCGACCGAGTGGGTTGGCCCGTATAACGATTACTTCATGAAGTTCTATGAAGCTGCGAAATACTATTATTTCCCAGGTATGCACGAGCCGGGCGCACAGCTTGCTTTGGGTATGAATGGTGAATTCTGGGGCGGTCTTTCTAAGAACCATCAGGCAATCATCCAAGCCGCTGCAAACGAAGAAAATGCACGTACAATGGCAGAAACAAATGCCAACAACGGTGCATACTTGAACAAACTGGTTAATGAGCATGGCGTACAAGTACGCGAGTTCAATGACGATGTTTATGATGCATTTGGTGAAGCAGCCGCAGAGGTCATGGAAGAAGCCCGTGATCACAGCCCATTGGCTAAGAAAACCATGGATGCAGTTGCAACAGCACGTTCTGAAATCGGTTCATGGACTGCTTTGTCTGACATGGCTTACGTTCAAAAACGTAACCGCGTCATCAACGGTTAATCCGAAGCTAAATGATTATAGACCGAGGCGAAATTTTCGCCTCGGTTTTTTTAGGTTTTTAGGTTTTTTGAAATTCAGAGCCTGTTAACTTGATATGCCGTGAGGGAGACACGCATGACAACGTCAGAAATTGCGTCTGATTTGGCTGGTATGGAACCTGCAAAAGGGCCGTTACCCAATATCGCCCGAACCTTAGGATGGTCGATCCTGTTCGTTATGTTTGCCTACCTTGCAAATAATTTTCTGACGTTTTGGGGTGGCTTGCCCGGGGCCTCTGTTTCAGGCGGTGCAACTGCTGTGATGCAGGCCGCACTTTACCCCTGTGCTATTATCGGTGCCTTTTTATTGGTGCGCCAACGCGTGGCGATATCTTTGCGTGACGACAGTCAGCGCATATCCAATATGAACACATTTTTCATTCGCGCCTGTTTCTTTATCGTGCTCTATGTTGGGCTGGCCGATATGGTGATCTCATTTCTACGTGTAGAAGGCCTGTTGGAAAGCGTGGTTGGGGAACAGATGACCAAAAATCTGGGCCGGCCGCAATACCGCGGCACATTTGTACATATGCCTTTGATGGTTTTAGGCATTATATCTGCGATGCGCAGCCGTGTTCTGGCCGTTGAATGGCTAACACTTATGGTCGTTGTCGCCGAACTTCTGATCGTATTCCTGCGCTTTATATTCTCATATGAACAAGCCTTCATGGCCGATCTGGTGCGTTACTGGTACGGCGCGTTATTTCTGTTTTCCAGCGCCTATACGCTGTCTGAAGAGGGCCATGTGCGGGTTGATATTTTCTACGCGGGTTTTCGCAGTCGAACCAAAGGCTGGGTTAATGCGTTTGGCTCTATCTTCATGGGCATCGCCCTATGTTGGGCGATCCTGATCGTGGGCATGGGCAGTAAAAGTTCGATTATCAACAGCCCGTTGTTAAATTTTGAAGTCACCCAGTCGGGGTTTGGTATGTATGTGAAATACATGATGGCAGGCTTCTTGGGCGTATTTGCCATATCCATGATGATCCAGTTTGTCAGTTACTTTATGGCAGCGATTGCCGATTTTCGCGGTGACCCGGGTCACATTGATCATGATGATGGCGCGGAGGCCATATAATAATGGAACTGTATTTTCTACTTCTTCTTGTCATCTTGATGGCAGCCGCACTTGGTTCCGGTTTTCCCGTGGCTTTTGCCCTGCCGGGGGCCTCTATCGCGACGATAATGATTGCCGCAGGTGCGGGCCTGTTGTTTGAAGGCGCATCTGACGCATTTTTTGCCCAGGGAGGGCCGAAACAGTGGCTGTCGGCGGGGGTGACAAACCTGCGCGGGGTCTATTGGGAACCTGAACGCGACACACTGATTGCGATCCCATTGTTTATCTTCATGGGCATAATGTTACAACGCTCAAAAATCGCCGAAGATCTGCTGATCACAATGGCCAACCTGTTTGGCCCGGTGCCGGGTGGTTTGGGTATCTCGGTGGTGTTTGTGGGCGCATTGCTGGCCGCAACAACTGGTATCGTGGGTGCAACCGTGGTGGCGATGGGGTTGATTTCCCTGCCTGCGATGATGCGCAACGGCTATTCCAATTCACTGGCCACAGGTACAATCGCGGCTTCAGGCACTTTGGGGCAGATCATTCCACCGTCTATCGTGCTGATCATTCTGGCTGACCAATTGGCCAGTGCCGCCGATCAGGCAGGCACATTGCGCAAAGCCCTGTTTAAGGAAACCACAGGCGAATTGTCGATGCCGTCTTCTTTTGAAGTGGTGTCTACAAGTGCTGGTGAGATGTTCCTAGGTGCGCTTGTACCGGGTCTGGTGCTGGTCGGGCTTTATATGGCCTATATCCTGATCATCGCAATGATCCGCCCGAAAATGGCCCCGCCCGTGCGTTACCAAGGTAAGTATGACACGGCATTCACTATTAATGTCTTTTTGACCCTGATCCCGCCGCTGGCTTTGATTTTTCTGGTTCTGGGGTCAATTATCGGTGGCATCGCCACGGTAAACCAAGCCGGTGCCATTGGGGCCGCCGGTGCGCTTGTGATGGCTGGTTACCGGTTGAATGAGGGTAGAAAAGGCACGTACCATCCTGCCATTCTTGCGATTGTAAGCTTGGTGGTGATCGGCGTTGTGATGTCGAATTTCAATACCAATATCAAAAATATCAAAACCGGCACTGATGCATTGGGCATTGGCCTTGCTGTTATCGGCTCTTTCGGTCTGATTACTGCCCTTGTCTGGAGTGCGGTGCGTGCCTTTAAAGTTGAAGATACGCTGCAAGGTGTAATGCGCGAAACTGCCAAAGCCACAGCACTTGTGTTTATCATCCTCTTGGGTGCCGCAATTCTGACTGCTGCATTTCGCGCTTTTGGTGGCGAGCATCTGGTCAAAGAATTTCTGGAAGGTATGCCTGGTGGCTTCTGGCTGAAGTTTGTGATTGTTATGGCCGTGATCTTTTTCATGGGCTTCTTTTTGGACTTCATTGAAATTGCTGTGGTGGTGGTGCCGATTGTGGCCCCGATCTTGCTGGCTGACCCCGGTGCCAATGTCACCGCCGTCTGGCTGGGTGTGATGATCGGTCTGAATATCCAGACCTCGTTCCTGACCCCGCCCTTTGGCTTTGCGCTTTTCTACCTGCGCGGTGTTGCACCGGCGGCTGTGAAAACCATTCAGATGTACAAAGGCGTAATCCCTTTTATTTGCCTGCAATTGATCGCACTTGCAATCGTCGGCAACTCACCGCAACTGGTGAATTACCTGCCGAACCGGGTATCGTTATTGTCAGATAATGCCCCGCCGCCGCGCAATCCGAAACTTGGGTATTGTGTGGATCAATTTATCAGTCAGGAAATAGCTTTGAGCGGGCCTGAAATATTGGCCAGTGCAAAAGCTGCAAACCAGATAGATTTTAGCATATTGCCGGATGATATCGCCAATGCGACACAAGACGGTTTTGATAAAGTGGTCGAAGCACTTGAGCAGCTGGAACTGGCAGAAAAAGCCGCTGAGGATGTAAAAGCCGCAGCAGTGGCTTATCGCCCGATCCACAAAAATGTCAGGGCTTTGCAGCGCGATGCAAAAACCTTTAGCCGTGCCATTGAAGCGGTTGAAGATCGTTTGGATGATTTACCTGAAGGCAGTGCTAAAATTGCAGGGTTAAAGGCAAAGATTGTAGAACTGACTGCACAAAAAGCGGCCCTTCTGGCGCAAACCCCATCGGATTGGGATGCGGTTCATAAAGCCTACCAAGAGATCAATAAGGCTGAAACCAAAGCGTTTTCCATCTATCGCCGCTTGTCGAGCGGTGCATACACCCCTGCGATTGAAACACTGGATATTTTGAACAGTGGTGATGCGTTTCGCGCACTTGAAACGGCTTTGATGGCCTCAAAAGCACTTGTCACGGATAATGCCCCGCAAGACGCGGTAAAACCACTGGCGGCCCTGTCACGGCAATTTTCTGATGTGGCCGGTGCGGGGGATGTGAAATCTGCAATTTCAAAAGCCCGCCGTGCGGTGAAGTCGAAAACACCTAACAAGGAAAAAGCCCAAGCACAGCTGGATAAAGCCATTGCGATTTACCAAAGCCAATTGGAATGGCGGGCCAAAGCAGAGGCCGCGATTGCACCGCAACTGGAAGCTTACACTGTAAGTTTGCGTACAACACTGGGCCTGCGTGAACAAAGAAAATTCACCCGCGAACAGGCCTTGTTTATCGCTTCATGTGTATCTGATCACAGGAATGTATCGCTGAACTTCTAAACACGCGTGGGCCCAAAGCCCACCCTACAGGAACGCCTTATAGTCCCGTCGCCATTCATTTGGTGGCGGGGTTTTCGTATCTATCGGGTATATTGTTATAAAAGAGGCAGGCCTGCCGTTTGTAGCTATATGGCCGAACAAGGGTGTTATCCCTAGCACCTACGGCGTTTCGACTTTTTGTTGAAACGCCTTACTTAACCGTTAAGTCTGGTGGCTTTCGCATTTGACGCTGTTACCCGCCCTTTGAAAACCCGTGAACTACTTTTGCTAGCAGGGGTGTTATACACTTGGAAAGGTTTAGGGGGTGTTAGGGGTGCGTACGCTGAGCCGGTTAATTCGCTTTGCCCTTATTGCCCCACGGCAAAGGTGTGACGCTGATACCGTCTTCAATCAGGCTTTTAGCGTCTTCGATTTTAGCCTCGCCATAGATCGACCGTTCAGGTGCGTCACCATCATGGATGGCGCGGGCTTCGGCGGCAAAATTCTGGCCGACATCTTCGAAATTTTCCTCAACCTTTTTGCGCATATCCGCAAGTGCTTGTTCTGCTGGTGACGCAGGTGCGGATAAAGGACCCAGAGTATCAGGTTTTGCAGCTTTTTTCCGCGCTACCTGTACCTGTGGTGCCATAACTGCTTTTTCCACGCCTAAAGCACCGCAAACCGAACATGTTATCATGCCAGAGCCTAACAGCTTTTCAAAAGCTTCGGCAGATTGAAACCAACTTTTAAAGTTGTGGTCGTGTTCACATTTTAAGCTATAGAGGATCATGGCCTAACTTCGGGTTGCATTATGCTTCATCTCAAAGATAACCGTATAAACCGTAATATCCAGTAAAAACCGGTAGATTTATCGCGCCCGGCGATCACGCCGTGCTGACATTGGCTGGAAAGCCACGCCATTATGCGCTTCACAATAGGGTTTACCGCTTTCAACGCCCAAACCGCAGAACCAGAAATCTTCTGTAGCAGGGTCGCCAATTGGCCATTTGCAGGTGCGTTCGGTCAATTGCATCAGGGTTAATTTTTTCGCTGCTTTTTCAACATCCGCAACCTTTTCCAAAGCCTCGGCGCTGATCTCGCTGTTTGATGGCTGTGGCGGCAAAGGTTGGCCCGCGGTGATGATCGGTTTGCGCGGTGGAATAGTCACGGCCATAGAGGTCGAAGACACTTCGACCGCTTTTGCCTTTGGCATTGCCTTGGATTTTGGGGTCGCTTTCGCCTTTGGCGCCGCTTTTGCTTTGGCTTTAGAAGGGGTTGCGCGATTGGACAGGCCCAAACGATGCACCTTGCCGATCACGGCATTACGGGTAACACCGCCCAATTCCTTGGCAACTTGGCTGGCGGAATTTCCATCCATCCACATGGTTTTCAGTATTTCTACGCGGTCATCTGTCCAGGACATCGGATACTCCAATAATGGGCCATTTATAAAGGCTAGCCTAACTATTTAAACTAACCTGACGGGTGATACCAGAGCTTTTCTAAAGAAAGGTGTAGAATGGTAAAAACCCGAGCTGCCAAGACGTGTTTTGATGATCATCCTGCCATTCACCAGAATACCACAGGAAATACTTGCGCTTAATCGAAAACGGGAAATCACCATGTTTTGTAAGGATTTCACTAAACCGCCCTGTATAATAACATTTGCAGTTAAGTGCTTTTCAGGTATTCACCGATAGCCCCCAAAGCTTCTCGTTTGATAAAGGACTGGAAGTTAGTCGTTATGAACGGCGCACAAAAAGGGCTAACAATACGGTTTGGAAACATTTCAACTTTCCAAAAATCCAAGGTAATCCGAATTGGTGGGGACCCGGATTGGTCAGATCTAAGATTGCCTAATGATAGCAAAGTCTCCAGACAACATTGTGTATTAATGGTCAGATCAGAGGGGGTAAACCTAATGGATTATGGTCAAGGTGGAAAAGGGTCAACCAACGGCACAACTTTGCACGGTAGAAAATTATCGCCAAACCGTTGGAAGGTAGTGGGTAATGCTGATCATTTTTATGTGACAAATATTAAAATTAGACTGGTGCGTTAATTATCACTGGGGCATCAGGAGTTTCCCGCGACGCTTTATAGGAATGTGGTTTTCAAGACTTTTATTGAAAGAATTGACTTGGCGTAAAAGATAGGTCACATCGGTCTTTTAGAAAACAAAACAGGAGTAAAAATCGTGATCCCTACAGTGCTGCCGACATATGCCCGTGCACCGCTTACTTTCGTCCGTGGCGAAGGAAGCTGGCTTATGGATGCGGATAACCGACGCTACTTGGATATGGGTGGCGGGATCGCGGTGAATGTCTTGGGCCATGCGCACCCTGATCTGGTTTCGGTGTTGCAAGACCAAGCGACACAGCTTTGGCACACATCGAACCTTTATAACATTCCCAACCAACAGGCATTAGCCGACAGGCTGGTGGAACATACTTTCGCGGATACGGTTTTTGTGACCAACTCAGGCACAGAAAGCATGGAGTGTTGCGTGAAAATGGCGCGCAAATACCACTATGAAAACGGCAATCCAGAGCGGGTGGATATAATCGCTTTCAATGACAGCTTTCATGGCCGTTCAACCGGAATGATTTCGGCTGCCGGTGCCGAAAAACTGACCAAAGGTTTTGGTCCGTTATTGCCCGGGTTCGTACATCTAGAACTTGGTGATCTTGATGCGGTGGAAGCTGCAATAAATGATACAACTGCTGCAATCATGGTGGAACCGGTGCAAGGTGAGGGTGGTATTATACCGCTTACAGATGAGTATCTGAAAGGCTTGCGCAGGCTTTGTGATGAAAACGGCCTGCTTTTGATTTTGGACGAAATCCAGTGCGGCATGGGGCGTACCGGCAAGTTGTTTGCCCATGAATGGGCTGGAATTACACCTGATATTATGGGTGTCGCCAAAGGTATCGGCGGCGGCTTCCCATTGGGGGCGTGTCTGGCGACAGAAGCGGCGGCTAAAGGTATGGTTGCAGGCTCACATGGTTCAACTTACGGCGGCAATCCTTTGGCTTGTGCGGTTGGTGCTAAAGTGATGGATATTGTGGCCACCCCTGAATTTCTGGGTGACGTTAGTGCCAAAGCTGGCCGTTTGCGCCAACGTCTAGAAGGGCTGGTTGCCAGCCATCCAGAGGTTTTTGTTGAAGTGCGCGGTTCTGGTCTGATGCTTGGAGTTGAATGCAAAGTGACAAATACGGATGTGGTCAAAACCGGCTATGACGCAGAAGTTCTAACTGTTCCGGGCGGGGCCAACGTGATCCGTTTGCTGCCGCCTTTGAATATCTCAAACGACGAAATTGATGAAGCGGTGGCACGGCTTGATAAAGCTGCCACAGCGATAGAGGCAATGCTATGACTGATTTTTTAGACATTAACAAAACCTATGCGGACGATCTGCACAATATTCTGGGCCAAGCCAAAGCGATGAAAGTGGCCCGCGTCAATCTACCTAAAGGCACGCCCGATGCGGATGCGCCACTGGCCAATCATATGGTCGCCCTGATCTTTGAAAAACCGTCAACACGTACCCGCGTATCGTTTGATGTGGGCGTGCGCCAGATGGGTGGGCAGTCAATGATCCTTTCGGGCTCTGAAATGCAGCTAGGGCACGGTGAAACCATTGCCGATACCGCCCGCGTGTTGTCGCGTTATGTGGATATGATCATGATCCGCACGTTCGACGAAAACGTGCTGCTGGAAATGGCCGAATACGCCTCTGTGCCGGTGATCAACGGTCTGACCGACCGTACCCATCCTTGCCAGATCATGGCCGATGTGATGACCTATGAAGAATATCATGGCTCGATCAAAGGCAAAAGAGTTGTGTGGATGGGCGACGGTAACAACGTCTGTACATCGTTTTTGCACGCCGCTGGCCAGTTCGGGTTCGACCTGACGTTTTCCGGCCCGTCTAATCTAGAGCCAGAGGCTGAAGCCATTGGTTACGCCCGTAAAAAAGGTTCTACTGTTAATATCGAACGCGATGCGCATAAAGCGGTTGAAGGCGCTGATCTGATCGTCACAGACACCTGGTTGTCGATGCATGACAAACAATCTGCCCGCGAACGCCGTCACAACCTGTTGCGCCCCTATCAGGTGAATAATCAGCTGTTGGAAAGTGCAGGCAAAGACGCAGTTTTTATGCACTGCCTGCCTGCGCACCGCGAAGAAGAGATCACATCAGAAGTCATGGACGGCCCGCAATCGCTGGTGTTTGACGAGGCCGAGAACCGCCTGCACGCGCAAAAAGCCATTATGCGGCATTGTTTGGGGGTATAGGGTTGTGAAAACCGCCCTGCTTGTCATTGACGTACAAATGGGCTTTGTCCACCGCGATGCGGCGGGCACCCCACGATCCTGTCCGCAAGCGGAACAGAACATCGGGGCGTTGCTGACGGCCTTTCGGGCTAACGGTAATGCGGTGATCCATATTCACCACCATACGATGGAAACTGATTCCGTTTTTCGCGCAGACTTACCGGGAGGGGCAGTTCAGCCTTTTGCGCAACCCATTCAGGGTGAGGCAGTCGTGCTTAAACGTGTGAACAGCGGTTTTATAGGTACCACTCTGGAGACTGATTTGCGCAGTGCTGGCATCAATAGGCTGGTGATGTGCGGCGGGGTTGCCAATTTTTGTGTGGAAACCACTGCACGAATGGCAGGCAACCTTGGGTTTGACGTGCTTTATGCGTCCGATGCGGTCTGGGCCTATGGTGCCACTGGGCCTGATGGGGTGGAACATTCGCCGGATGAGGTGCATTCAATGTCTTTGTGTAATCTGGACGGTGAATTTGCACGGGTTTTGTCGACGGCGGATATATTGAAAACGGTTAGTGCGTAGGATGGGATTCAGCCCCCACCGACCGCTGTTATAACGAAACCTCAACCCTTACAAATCATAACCAGCCGCCCAAAGGGTGGCGGGGAATTATGTGCTGCTTAAGGCTGGCCAAAAACGATCACCGTCGGCAATAAACCCCTGTTTATTCTGTTTCCATTTCTTTTGAATATTATCATTGTAATTCAGGTATAATTTTACGGTTTCAATTGTCCAGTTTTCCGGTTGTGTTGAATATAGCTTCTTGCGTGCAGCCACAGCCCAGGCGCAGAACCCGCCATATTGCGGGGCAAAGCGTTCTGGTGCGGCGGCAAAGGCATCGCGATTTTCGGCAGAAGCAAAGTGCCACGCCGCGCCATTCCAGGCCGCCGCATATGTAGAGAGCCCCAAAACTGGTTTTCCTTGGGTGAAATAGGCCACGGGGTCTGTACCACCGATACCAATCCCATCAACTTTATAGGTGGATTGTGCAACATATTTCTTTGGAACCAGTGCCTTATAGGCAATGCCTGCCCCTGCAACGGTTACAAACAAACTACCGCGTATAAGGAATCTGCGTTTCGTAATCATGTTTTGGTCCTTAAGATACACATGCGACCATAACATAACAGGCGCATGCTTTAAGGCACGTTTCTTCAAATTCAGTTGATTGACTGTAACAGTTTGTCGTTATGATGTTTGATCCGATCTGACCCTAGCGGTCACTTGGATGGTTTACCCCATCATCCCAGCCCACATTGTCTAACTCTGAGGGGTCAACACCTTCTAATGCGCCGACACTGACACCGTATTCATTCGGGTTTGATCGTCTGCGGTGGTGGGTGTAATTGCCGCAAACTGCGCAAAAATAATGTGCGGCTGCTTTTGTGCCCCATTGATAAAGCGTTAGCTTGTCAGCACCTTTTACAACTTCTAGCCCGCCAGGGTAGGTGGCGGTTGCCGCTATTGCCCCACGACGGCGGCAGAATGAGCAATTACACCGCCGGGCAGTATTCAACCCGTCCTTCAGTTTCACACGTAATTCAACTGCGCCGCAATGGCAGGTCAGTTTTTGCCAGTCATTCATCGTCTTCTCCTGATAATAGGTATGGTTGAAATGTGGGATGCAAATGTT
>CAXMSA010000069.1:0-333 GCA_964195605.1 uncultured Amylibacter sp. | reverse complement strand
TTTTGCGCCAGAACGCCGTTCCTCCCAGTGACAGCCATAGGGGCAAAGTCAATGCAATCCCGGCGATGAACCCGCCGATATGCGCCCAATAGGCAATACCGCCCCCCGTTGTGGGGGTCAGCAGCCCGCTGACGACTTGCAGGATCATCCAAACGCTTAACACCATCCAGGCAGGGAATGTGAACATGCGCACGATGATGATCAGAACAAGGGCCACATCAACCCTAGCCTTGGGATAAAGCAAAAGGTAAGCCCCCAAAACACCTGCAATCGCCCCCGAAGCTCCGACCATCGGCAGGGGGGAGCCAGGGTTGAACCAGACATGTAAAGCCG
>CAXMSA010000068.1:0-13539 GCA_964195605.1 uncultured Amylibacter sp. | reverse complement strand
AAAGCACTGCCAAGCCAGCCTAGGGGAGCGACACGGATGCCTGTAAAAATCAGCAGGGCCGCGTATACTCCCATGACTAATAATGCGACCACAGCGACTACGCCTTCACGACTTAACCATGATGTGCGCCATTGGCTGAAAGCTTTCATCGCGCGTTGCGGATTGCCAAGGTGAAAGGTCGACGCCAGCAAACCGCCCACGGCCAGTGCATAAGCGATAAAGAAAAAAGCAAAGGCAGACCAACCGGAAACATCGGGTTTGCCAAGCCCCAGAAAGAACAGAAGGCCAAAACCAAGACCGGAAAGGGACGTAAAAATAATAACGGATGCGGCTGGGTGCATATCAAATAGCCTCCAATGCTTTATCAAGCCAACCAAGCAGGCCCTTGGGTGTGTCGGCAACGGGTTCAAGAAATGGTGCCAGAATGTCTATATCGCCGTCCGTCTGAATGTCCGCCTTGGGTCGGGGTGGCAGGTAACGGTTCACGGGCTTGGTTTCCTGTTGCGGCATCAACTGAATGCCGCCACGTTCCGCAGACATTTTTGACACGTTGCTATCGGGGTCGGCGAAATCGCCAAAGTGCCGGGCATTTGCGGGACACGTGCGCACGCAGGCAGGCTCACGGTCAATCTCGGGCAAGTTTTCATTGTAAATACGATCAACACAAAGTGTGCACTTCTTCATCACACCTTCTTTGGCATCCAATTCGCGGGCACCATATGGGCAAGCCCACGCACATAATCCGCACCCGATGCAATCACTTTCGTTAACCAGAACAATGCCGTCCTCAACGCGTTTATAGCTGGCTCCCGTGGGGCAAACGGTGACGCAAGGTGCATCTTCGCAATGCAGGCAGGATTTAGGAAAATGTACGGTCTGTGCTGGTTTCTCGTCTAATTTTACTTCATATGTGTGAATTCTGTTGAGAAAAGTACCAGAAGGATTTTCGCCATATGCATCTTGATCGGATAAAGCTGCGCCGTAATTCGAGGTATTCCATTCTTTGCAGTTGATCACACAGGCATGACAGCCGACGCAAATATCAAGGTCGATCACCAGGCCAAGTTTTTTGGCGGTGGTAGGGGGAAGCGCGGTCATCCTAAAATTCCTCCCCGTAAGCAATATCCTTCGGCCCTTGGCCTACGGGCGAATTTTGCGCAGGGGTTTCAGGTTGTGAAACGCCGTCTTCAGCAGGGGCTTTTTCGATCTTTACCCGCAGGTCATACCATGCCGCTTGTCCTGTGATCGGGTCGGAATTTGACCAGCGTAGCCCGTCACCTTTGTCTGGTAGAAGTTCGTGGATCAGATGATTCAACAAAAAGCCTTTTGTGGTTTCTGGCGCATCTTTATCCAAGGCCCAAGCCCCTTTGCGTTTGCCAATGGCATTCCACGTCCAAACGGTTTTGGGGTTCAGCGCATCCATGCGCACAACAGGTACTTTGATTTTGCCATGATGCGAGGTAAGGTAAGCCCAGTCGCCTTCTTTAAAGCGGTGCTTGGCCCAAACTTCACCCGATACATAAAGCGGGTTGGTGCCGTGGATTTGGCGCAACCACGCGTTTTGCGACCCCCATGAATGGTACATCGCGGCAGGGCGTTGGGTCAGTGCGTGCAGTGGATATTCATCGCAATCGACGCCTTGTTCTTCGAACGGTGCCCACCAGACGGGCAGCGGATCCATCGCCGCAATCAATTGTGCGCGCAAGTGATCGGGCGGTTGCAATTCACCTTTGCCCTGTGCTGCCAGACGGAACTTCTGGATCGGTTCCACATAGATGCTGAACAGGTAGGGGGATGGTTTATCGAAGATGCCGCGTTCTACAGCCCAGTTCTGATAGGCCATGTTCCACGGTTTATAAAACAGGGCTTCATCGGGGATGTGATCCTGCCAGAAGCCGCCGTTTTCGATGTATCTATCAATTTGTTCGGGGTTCGGCTCACCACGCCCCTTGCCTTTGCCATCCTTACCGCGAAACCCCGCCAAAGGCCCGACACCGGGGCGACGTTCGTGGTTGACGATATAGTCGGCGTAATCTTTGTACTTTTCGGAGCCGTCTTCATTGACGAAGCCCGGTAAGCCCAGTTTGGCGCCCAGTTGAATAAGTGCCGTTTGAAAGCCGCGTACATCGCGGTCAGGTTCAACAACCGGCCAGCGGATACTGTCGCAGACGGCATCGGCCTCGGATATGGGTCTGTCCAGCAGGGAAATACAATCGTGGCGTTCCAGGTAGGTGGTGTCGGGCAGGATCAGGTCGGCGAAAGCCACCATTTCGGATGAGTAGGCATCGGAATAGATGATGTTCGGGATTACATAATTGCCGTCTTCATCCTTATCAGTCAGCATATCCATCACACCGCGCGAGTTCATTGACGAATTCCAAGACATATTGGCCATATACATGAACAAGGTATCAATCTTATAGGGGTCGCCCGCGTGTGCGTTCGAGATCACCATATGCATCATGCCGTGGGCTGAAAGCGGGTTTTCCCAGGTGAAGGCTTTGTCAATGCGAATGGGGGTGCCGCTGGCATTTAGGGCTAAATCTTCCGGCCCTGTCGGGAAGCCCAAATGTGGGCCGTTCAGCGGGCCGCCCGGTGTGGCGTAGCTGTGCGGGGTCGGGTGAATGCCGACGGACTTGGGGTAGGGTGGTTTGAAACGCATACCGCCCGGCACCTCGACACTGCCCAAGATGATTTGCAGCAGGTGAATGGCGCGGCAGGTTTGAAAGCCGTTGGAATGCGCCGAAATTCCGCGCATGGCGTGAAATGATACAGGTCGCCCCGTCATAGTTTTGTGTTTTTCGCCCTTCCAGTCGGTCCACGGCTGGTCAATGGTGATCTCTTGCTCAAACGCCACATGCGCCAGTTCTGCGGCAAGGCGACGGATGGTTTTGGCGGAAATGCCGCAACGCTCGGCCACTACCTCGGGGGCATAATCATCCGACAAGTATTTCTCGGTCATCAACTGGAATACGGGGGTGTATTTGGTGCCTTGATAGGTAATCTGACCAGAGAACACCGGCTTTACACCCTTTTTGTCAAAGGCCGCAGGTTTACCGGTGATGCGATCCTGCACCATGAACTGGCCATGCACATCACGCAAAAGCAGGCCGTGTTCATCACTGCTTTCATCCATGTTTACCAGCATCGGCGCGTTGGTGTAGCGCATGAGGTATTCCAGATCGACCTTGCCGGCTTTTAACAGCACATGGATCATCGCCAGCACAAACAGCCCGTCGGTGCCCGGTGTGATACCGACCCATTCATCGGCTATCGCGTTATAACCCGAGCGTACGGGATTGACGCCAACGATTTTGGCGCCGCGTTCTTTCAGTTTAGATAGACCCATTTTGATCGGATTGCTGTCATGATCTTCCGCGACACCGAAGATCATGAACATCTTGGTGCGGTCCCAGTCGGGCACGCCAAATTCCCAGAACGCGCCGCCCATTGTATAGATACCGGCAGCCGCCATGTTCACTGAACAAAACCCGCCGTGGGCGGCGTAATTCGGGGTGCCGAACTGTTGTGCCCAGAAACTTGTCAGGGATTGTGACTGGTCGCGGCCAGTGAAAAATGCCAATTTATGCGGGGCTTTTTCACGGATGGGTTTTAGCCATTTTTCAGCAATATCAAAGGCTTCATCCCAGCTGATTGTTTCAAAATTGCCTTCACCACGTTCGCCGACACGTTTCATAGGTGCCTGCAAGCGCGCAGGCGAGTAATGCTGCATGATCCCGGCAGAGCCTTTGGCGCAAAGCACACCTTTATTGATCGGATGATCGCGGTTGCCCTCGATATACTTCACCTTGCCGTCTTTCATATGCACATCAATGCCACATCGACACGCGCACATGTAGCACGTGGTTTTGCGTATTTCGTCGGATATTTCAGGTGACGTATCAAGGTCTGGCTGGTGGTGATTCATATAGTGGCTCTCCCCGTGGGCGAAGTATGGGGAAAATTGTTCCAAGTGCCAACCCAAAAGAGAATATCTTTCGGGTTTTGGGTTGAATGAAACTACATTCGGGTTTTAGGAAAGCTTACGGGTTTTGGGATGGGTATTCAAAACCCGCATAGCCTGATCCACACTCACATCCCCCATCTCAGCAATCGTCTTGGCCACCTTATCAATATCAGCCCCCTTGGCCCCTGCTGCGATCGCTATGTTGCGGGCGTGCAGGGCCATGTGGCCTTTTTGGATGCCTTCGGTGGACAGGGCCCGCAAGGCGGCCATGTTTTGGGCAAGACCGACACTGGTCACAACTTCGGCCAATTCGCGCGCCGATGTGACCCCCATCAAGCCAAGAGCTGCCTGTGCTGCGGGGTGGGTTTTGGTGGCGCCACCGACTATGCCAAGAGCCATCGGCAGCTCCAAAATACCGCACAGATAGCCGTCCGCATCAATTTGCCAACGGGTCAGCGATGTATATTGGCCAGAACGTGCGGCATAGGCATGCGCGCCTGCCTCTATTGCCCGCCAGTCATTTCCTGTTGCTAAAACAACGGGGTCGATGCCGTTCATGATACCTTTGTTATGGGTCGCGGCGCGGTATGGGTCAATGATTGCCAAGGCGCAGGCTTCAACGATGCCTTGTGCAACCTTTGCCCCATCAAGCGTATGCGTGTTCAGGGCTTGCGCATTGATCCGCACATTTGCCTTTACCGTGCGCAGATCGGCAAGGTTTGACAAAATGCGCAACCGCACGGTGCCGCCGGTGATGTTTTCAACCAAGGGGGCGACCATTTCAGCCATGGTATTGACGGAATTCGCACCCATCGCATCACGCACATCGACCAGCAGGTGCAGCACCACCATCGCGCCTATGGGAGTGTCTTCAAAGATATGCACTTCAATGTCTTTGCAGCCCCCGCCAAGCCCGATCAAGACCCTGTCTTTGGCATTGGCCGCGGTGATTATGTCGTGTTTTGCCGCCAGCAATTGTGCCTTGGCCGCCGCCGTGTCAGTGATCCCGAGTATCTGTAACTGCGCGCGCATAATTGGTGCTGTACTTATAGCGGTAAACCCGCCGCAGCCGCGTGCAATCTTGGCCATGTAAGAGGCAGCCGCCACCACGGACGGTTCTTCCAGCGCCATCGGGATCAGGTAATCCTTGCCGTTTACGGTAAAGTTCGTGGCCACCCCAAGCGGCAGTTCAAACTTGCCGACAACATTTTCGATCATCCCGTCCGCAAGTGACAAGGGCAGGGTGTTGCCTTGCAACCGAGTTGCTTGATCGCCGAACATCTGGGTAAGTTTTGCCAATCGTGCTTCGGGTGTAAGATTGCGAAAGCCCGCGATGCGTGAAGATTGGTTCTGATCTGACATTACATTCCTGTTCTCAACCCGCAGGGTGTGTGCTTTCCACGCATCGCCGCCAACGCCTTATGTGCCATTACTCAATACAGCGGCCAATGCCACAGAAGCGATCCGTGCTGCCGCTGCATCGGCACGACTGGTCAGCAGGATCGGCACTTTTGCACCCATGACCACACCTGCGGCGCAACCACCAGACAGGTATACCAGTGATTTGAACAGGGTGTTGCCGCTGACAATGTCAGGCACGATGATCGCATCCGCGTTCCCTGCAACAGGGTCATCATTCATGCCTTTGATGGCAACGCTTTCGGGTGACAGGATCAGATCAAGTGCTAAGGGGCCAGAGAAATGCGCGTTGGGAATTTCACCTTGCGCCCAGTCGCGCAAATCACGGGCCTCACCTGATGAGGGTACTGCGGGTAATACGCTTTCGGTGGCAGACAGCATCGCAATTTTTGGTTGTTTCGCCCCCAATTTACGTAATAAATCAACGCAGTATGTAATAGCGGCTTTGCGAGTATCCATGTCGGGGGCCACGTTAACGGCGGCATCCGAGACTAAAAGCGGTTTGCCGCCCGATGGGTGCGTCAGGTAAAACACATGCACCAAGCGACCGCCCGTGCGTAAGCCGTTATCCCGCGATAGGGCCGATTTCATGAAGGTATCCGTGTGCAAATGGCCTTTCATCAGCACATCGGCGCGGCCTTCACCACAAGCCAATGCGGCGGCATGGCCAGCATCCGATTCGCCCTTTGTTGCAATGATCTCGAAGCTGGAAATATCCCATTCCAGTTTATCCGCTTCGGCCCTGATTGCATCCGCTTCACCCGTAAATACGGGGTGCATAATGCCAGCCTTGGTGGCTTCATATGCTGCTTGCATCGGCAATACAGCCCCGGCACGTGCAATGGCCACACGCGGGGTTTTGGCGGATTGTGCCAATTGCAAAAGCTTGTCAGGTAAAACGGGTTTCAGGCGGGTCAAGAAAGGTGATGTCATGGCATTACTCTAGCTGCTATTGCGCCGGTGTTGTAGTCAAATCTTTGCCAAAACCGTGCATGCGTTTGGCCCATTGCAGGCCGATAAATGCGCCTTTGATTCGTGGTAGCAGGAACAGGGCCAAGGCTACGAAAAATAAGATAAAGACCAGACTTAAGACAATTGGATCAGGGCGAAAGGTTTCAAATGCCACCAGCATAAGCGGGCCTAACAAATGGCCGCATACAAGGATGGTGATATAGGCCGGACCGTCATCGGCACGGTGATGGTGCAATTCTTGTGCACACACAGGGCAGGTATCGCGCACGCTTAGGTAACTTTTGAACATCGGGCCGGAACCGCAGTTTGGGCAAACCCGTCGCCAACCACGCAAAATTGCGGACTTAACGGGGCGATCAGTGTTCGTATGTGTGGTTTGTTTTGTCATCAAAATCTCATAAACCATCCAGTGCTAAAAGAAACTAGGACAAGCTGCCTCGCGGCGTGATGTCGCAAATAAATTAAAAACCGGCGACGGAAAGCTGGTTTGCCTGCGTATTTATATCTGAAAGCAGGGCAAACCTGCCTGAAACCAGACTTAGGAGCAGACAATGAATAAATTTACAAAATCAGCCATAATCGGTGTCATGACTGTTGGTGTTGTTGGTATGGCATTTGCCAGTGAAGGCAAGCATGGCCATGGCGGCGGTTTTTACAAGCATTTTGAACAAATTGACGTCAATGCAGACGGGTTTGTTACCCAAGATGAGGTGACTGCACACCGAGCGGCAAAGTTTGCGGAAAAAGATACCGATAGTGATGGTGGTTTGTCCAAAGATGAAATGCGGACTGGAATGATGGCACGTATGGAAAAACGTTTGGATCATATGTTCAGCCGGATGGATGCAGATAATGATGGCAAGCTGGCGCAATCCGAGATGGGCCATAAAGGCGCGCGGATGTTCAGTAAGCTGGACACGGATGGTGACGGTAAAATATCCAAAGACGAAGCTAAAAAGATGCGCAGTCATAAGAAAAATATGAACGCAGATTAAAATAACCTGTGGCAGGCTCTGATATGGGTCTGCCATCCGCATTGCCCTTGGGCGTGCAGACCATTAAACAGGGGTATGATGGCGTATGATGCAATGAACGATGTCAGTGATGACGCATTGATGGTGCTCTATGCAAATGGAGATCAGGATGCCGCGCGTTCTTTGACATACCGCCATGCGCCGCGTGTTCTGGCCCTATCACGCCGTTTGTTGCGCGACATGGCAGAGGCCGAGGATGTGGCACAAGATGCAATGTTGCGCTTGTGGAAAGTGGCCCCTGACTGGCGTCAAGGTGAAGCGAAAGTATCGACATGGCTTTACCGTGTGACCAGCAATCTTTGCATTGATCGGTTGCGTAAGAAAAAGGGCGCAAATCTGGCTGATATACCCGAGCCTGCTGATGATAAGCCTTCAATTGAAAGCCGGATGCAGTCAAATGATCGGGCATCAGCCTTGCAGACGGCAATGGCGCAATTACCGGAACGGCAAAGGCTGGCAGTGACATTGCGCCATATTGAAGAATTACCGAATCCAGAGATCGCACAGATCATGGATATAAGCGTTGAAGCGGTTGAAAGCCTGACCGCACGGGGTAAACGCACATTGGCGGGCCTGCTTTTGGGCCAGAAAGAGAAATTGGGGTTGGCATGATGGATAACAAACCTGACAAAGAGCTGGATCTGGAACTGACGGCGTTTTTTGATGCGGTGAAAGATGTAGATAGCGCCGCAAACGCGGGTTTTCTGGATGCGGTCGTTTTGGGCGCGCTGAAGCAGACCAAGGAACGTGCCGAACTCTTAGGGCCAACACGCCAATCCACTCCATGGTGGGGCACATGCGTGCGTAATATCGGCGGTTGGCAATCGATTGCAGCACTTACAGCATCTGCATTTCTGGGCATCACTGCAGGCTATGCCGCCCCCAGTGCCCTGGATTATTTTGACAGTGGCCAGATGACGGTTGAAACCTTTACCGATGACAATTTTTCGGTGGCTTCGGACATCGAAGCATTATTTAATGAGAATTGATATGACAGAGACAAAAACAAACCCCGCAAAACCTTGGATAAAAATCCTGCTGGTTGTGTCACTTGGCCTGAATCTGGCAGTGGCGGGGCTGGTTATCGGGGTGAAACTGTCGGGACATGGCGACAAGCGCACGCATTTTGCAGGGGCCACGGGGTTGCGCATTTTTATGCAGGCTTTACCTGACCCGAAGCGGCGTGAAGTGCGTAAATATTTCCGTGTTAACCGCACCCGGATACATGCCAATGGCGAAGCGATGCATAGCACAATGCAAAGCATACATGTGGCAATCATTGCGCGGCCTTTTGATGCAAACGCGCTGCATGCAGCTTTTGCAGCTCAACGTGTTCATATCACAACATCGACCAAAGACGCCCAAAAAGCCTTTGTCGCGATCATTTCGGGGATGACAGATACGCAACGTATGGATTATGTGAACACGATGCAGGAACAACGCCGTAAATGGCGTAAAAACTACCCCAGAAAGCACAAACAATAATGCGTTACACCAGTGAACAGGCCGAGGTTGTGGCGTTACAAGCCCTTGGCTGGTTATCGGCACAGGATGATTTGATGATGACATTTCTGGGGGCAACTGGATCAGGTCTGGATGATGTGCGCGAACGCGCTGGGGATGCAGAGTTTCTGGCCTCTGTATTGGATTTCATTTTGATGGACGACGACTGGATTAAAACCTTTTGCGATGATTATTCCCTGCCTTATGACGCGCCACAACATATCCGCATGGCGCTGCCAGGGGGCAGTTTGCCGAACTGGACATAAACCACTTGCCAGAATCCTTAAGCTTCGATCATATGCCAAAAAGACAGGGCCAAACATGACATCAGATATCCAAGGCATACTTTTTGACAAAGACGGCACGCTCTTTGGTTTCAATGACACTTGGGCCAGTTGGTCAGTGTCATTCCTGACCTCGCTTGCCCCAAATGACCATAAGTTGCGTCTTGCGATGGCTGAAATGGTCGGGTTTAACTGGGAAACGAAAGAGTTCATTACAGGATCAGTGGCGGTGAATGCCTCTGTCGATGAGCAATGTATTCTGCTGGCGTCGGTGCATCCTGAACTTGATGCAAAAGCCATTGAAAAAATCGCCTTTGAAGCCTTGCAGGATACCACGGCCAT
The DNA here is from genome assembly GCA_964195605.1 of uncultured Amylibacter sp. GTDB lineage: Bacteria > Pseudomonadota > Alphaproteobacteria > Rhodobacterales > Rhodobacteraceae > Amylibacter. Next base: position 4,018 of record CAXMSA010000068.1, on the reverse strand, counting down.
TCCGGTTTGCCCGCTTGATCCGTTGTTGACGGAATTCAAGGTGCGGGGCATGGCGTTGGGCATTGCCACAAACGATTTTGAACAAAGTGCGCACAACCAGATGCAGGATCATGATATCCACCATCACTTTGATTTCATTTGCGGATATGACAGTGGCTTTACCCCGAAACCCGAAGCGGATATGATTCTTGGATTTTGTGATCAGATGAAACTAAAGCCGTCGCAAGTGGCGATGATCGGTGACAGCAGTCACGATCTGGAGGCCGGGCGCAATGCAGGTGTGGGCTTGAATGTGGGGGTGCTGACTGGGCCTGCGAAACACGCGGATATCAAACATCTGGCCGATATTATTCTGCCAGATATCTCGACCTTAAGTCGTGTGATATAACACTGCTCTAACCAGATTTTTTGCGTTCTTCAGATGGTAATATGCCAAACTCCTGACGGTATAGGCGTGACAGGTAAGATGGTGACGGGAAACCTGTCAGAATAGAGACCTCAAGGATCGACATATTGGTATGCCAGAGCAATTGTTTTGCCCGTTCAAGGCGAATTTTCCGGTAATGTTTGCCCGGCGATATGCCCAATTGCTGCTTAAAACCGCGCTCCAGTGAACGCACTGTTATTCCGACCGCGTCACTTAACTCGGACACCAAAAGCGGTTGCTCAAGATTTTCAATCATCAGCTTTACCACCGCGCGCAATTTTGGCGGCAGGGTTTCATAATCGGCCAGAAAAAACGAGCGCTGCTCGATATTTGGTTTGCGAATACGGTCGACATGCAAAACATTGGCCACAGTGTTTGCAATCTTCAGCCCAACCTTATCGCTTATGATGCTCAGGGTCATATCCAGACAGGCAAGCCCGCCCGATGCAGTCCATAGATTGCCATCCATGACAAACAGCGAAGGTCTGGGGGGGAGGTCTGGAAATTCTTCGATGAATGCTGCTTGGTTTTCCCAATGTACGGTAAAATTTTTGTCTTTCAAAAAACCAGCGCGCGCCAGTATGAAGGCCCCGGTGCAAACCCCGCCGAATACATCTGATTGACGGGAAAAACGTTGCAGGGCCGCATTCACTTTGGCACGGTTTGGTGGGTTTGTCAGAAGCCCTGAATTGACAAAGAAGTAGTCAAACTTTTGCGCGCTGCCAATCATGCAGGTCGGTTTGGCCTCAAACCCGTCAGATGCCATGATCGGTTCATCATTCAAGGTCAAAAAATCCCAGGTAAAAGCTTTATAGCCCAGTTCGCGGTTGGCACTGCGAAACGGGTTGATCATCGTGCTAAGGCTCATCATCGAAAAATCTTCGATTAGAAGTATCCCGGTTTTATATACTGGGTGTTTTTGTGTTTTTGTTTCTAAAGACATCTCAGTTTTGCTCTTAACCCCGCGCATTTCCCAATTCTAACGCGGAAAATGTTAGAAGTATTGTTGGATACGACACTCTTTGTCGCTTTGGTTGTACAATTTACGACGGGAATTTAGCAATCTGTAAATGACACTTTGAAATGAGGGACATTATGGCCAAACGAAGCAGAGCAGGGGGACGCGCAGGAAATGCACGCCGCGGGGGCACCCAAGCCATCGATCAGATGCCTTGGCGCCAGATCGTTAATCTGGATAATCCGACCGAGCCATTGCGCCCGGAAGGCGTTGAAGCGATCCACAATGGTGCGATGCGCATTCTGGAAGAGATCGGTATCGATTTTTATAATGAAGAAGCGTTGGAAATTCTGCGTGAAGCGGGTTGCACCATTAATGGCGATAATGTGCGTATGGATCGTGCGTGGGTGATGGAAATGATCGGGCTTTGCCCGACAGAGTTCACCATAACGCCGCGCAACCCTGATCATGCGGTCAAAATCGGTGGCAAGAACATGGCTTTCGTGAATGTATCATCGCCACCCAATGCCATGTGTTTGGATAAGGGGCGGCGTGTTGGCAACTTCGAGGATTTCGAAAACCTTGTGAAACTGACACAATATTTCAACTGTATCCATGTGGCGGGCGGTTATCCTGTGGAACCCGTGGATATTCATGCATCCGTGCGCCATCTGGATTGCCTGTATTCAAAGCTGACCCTGACAGACAAGGTGGCACACGCTTATTCACTGGGCAAAGAGCGGGTTGAGGACACTATGGAAATGGTGCGTATCGCAGGTGGGCTGAGCCATGAAGAGTTCGATGCAAAGCCACATATGTATACCAACATCAATTCAACCTCGCCGTTGAAACACGACCTGCCGATGATTGACGGGGCTATGCGTTTGGCGCGGCGCGGGCAGCCTGTTACGGTGACACCGTTTACGCTGGCGGGGGCTATGGCGCCTGTGACGATGGCCGGTGCGGTGGCGCAATCCATTGCTGAAGGATTGGCGGCTATTGCCTTGTTGCAATATATAAACCCCGGCGTGCCGTGTATCATCGGGACTTTTACATCGAACGTGGACATGAAATCGGGTGCACCCGCTTTTGGCACCCCTGAATATATGCGTGCGACCCAAATGACAGGGCAAATGGCGCGGTATTACGGATTGCCGTTGCGCGCCACCAATGCATGTGCGTCGAACGCCCCTGACGGGCAGGCGATGTGGGAAAGTTGCAATTCACTTTGGTCGGCGGTGCAATCCAATGTTAACATGGTTTACCACGCGGCTGGCTGGCTTGAGGGTGGCTTGATCGCGTCTTATGAAAAATTCGTGATGGATTGCGAAGTTTTGCAGCAAATTCAACGCTATATGGAGCCTGTTCTAACGGCGACAGGTCCCGATGAGATCGCTATTGATGCGATTAAAGACGTTGGTTCCACCGGCCACTTCTTTGGCATCCAGCACACCCAGGATCGTTATGAAGAGGCGTTCTATTCGCCCTTCCTGTCTGACTGGCGCAATTATGAACAATGGGAACTGGACGGGTCAAAATGGACAGCGCAAAGGGCCAATAAGGTCTGGAAAGACATCTTGAACGAGTTTGAGCCACCTGCGATTGATCTTGCGATTGACGAAGAGCTGCAAGCCTTTGTTGCCAAACGCAAAGAAGAAGGCGGCGCGCCAACGGATTTCTAAGATTAGGCGGATTTTGCGGCAGCGGATGATAGGCGGGAAGTTTGAGGGATGAGTGATTGGCCCTCTGTAGCGGGACATCTGCTTTGGCAAAATCGGACACATGGTTTGTCAGTAAAAATATTTTAGGGTCTGAACCTGTTAATTCGCCATATGTCTAATGTCCGAGATGAGGGACAAAACGGACCTAGTTTTGACAAAATCAAATAGCTTCTGCTGGTCCAAAAAAGAACTAGACGCGAAGGCTAGGCAGCCAACACAATTCGGATTTTTCGCCGAATTTTGTCGCATAAAATATATGTGCTACACTCACTACTGTAAGTGCATTAAACTGAAAAAGGAGTTCTGCAATATGGCAAATGCGAAACATTTAGAAGACCTAAAAGCCGGATGGGAAGCGCTGGCAGTTGGTGACATGGACAAACTTGCCAGCTTCTATGCTGATGATATGATCTTTGTCCTACCTGGACAAAACGATGTTTTAGAAGGGCGTGAAGCATTCCGGGCGGCTCTCGACGGGATCGGTCAAGCGTTGCCGCCGGGTTTCGATATTAAAGACCTGCGCTACTGCCAAGGTGAAAGCGAAATCGTTAACATTGTAGAGTTTACCGCTGAAAAATTACCGAGCAATGGAAGGCGGCGTTTTAGCGATAACGCTCAGTAATCTGCCATTTGCTGCATCCACACGAATGTTGTGGAAAGGGCTCGAAGTCGCCGTTCATCTTTGAGGGTTAACAACGGGTGTGGAGTTTTTGGAAGCTACACACTTTATAATCAACTTTGCTTTATCTCATCTGTAAAATCGGTATTCTTTTACAAAACATAAAAGGGAATCAATGTGATGGATCTGGGAATTAAAGGTAAAACCGCAATCGTATGTGCGGCAAGCAAGGGTTTGGGTCTTGGTTGTGCAGAAGCTTTGGCCAAGGCTGGGGTGAATTTGGTGATTTGTGC
>CAXMSA010000067.1:0-13558 GCA_964195605.1 uncultured Amylibacter sp. | reverse complement strand
CAACTGGTAGAACATATGATGCGTCCGGTGATGGATCGTTATGCGGATGGTGATCTGGATATGATCAAAACCACACGTCTTGAAGATCAATATGTCAATCAGGCTTTGGATGGTATCCGTCATTATGTGGCGGCAATGCCAAGTTCCAAGATGAGCAAGAGTGACACCCGCAAAGTGCGTGAACTGGCAGAATATGCGATCAATCTGGAAACTGCAGGCGATATTGTGGCCAAACGGTTGATGCTATTGGCGGCCAGAAAAGTTAAACAGGAAATCCGTTTTTCGGAAGCCGGTTGGGGTGAATTACGCAATATGCACGAAAAAACCGTGTCCAATATGACCTTAGCTTTTGATGTGCTGATCTCGGAAGATGTGGAATCCGCGCGTTTGCTGATGGAAGAAAAGAACGATTTGGCCAAACGTGAACGGAAAAGCCGCAAACGGCATCTGAAACGTATTCGCCATAATGAAGAGGTCAGCCTTGAAAGCAGTGATTTGCATCTTGAAACGCTGCGCGCGTTAAAAGAGCTAAACTCTCAAATTGCCTCGATTGCCTATCCGATTCTGTTCCGCCACGGTCAGTTGCTGGAAACCCGGCTGGTGGATGAGATAGACGAAAGTTAGGGGCAAGCCCCTAAGATTTTTTCTTTTTTGAAAATGACTTGCCACGTTTTGTGGCACTTGGGCTTTTGCCTACACCAGCTTGGGCTTTGTTGTCTGCAGGTTTCGGGCCGTCACTTTTGCGTTTCGGCTTATACTCTGCCACAGCACCTTCAAGGCGTTTTAATTCATCCGCCCATTTTTCATTGGAATGCGGGATGCCTTTGGATTTCGGGCGGCGTGTTTTCTTGCCCTTGTCGCCTTCAGAGCGACCAGTGTGATCGGTAGCCTGTTGCTTGGATGATTTACGCTTTGGCCCTTTATCTTTACGGTCGCCTTGGCGATCTGAAAAACTGGGGCGCGGGGTGTTTGCCGCGGCGGGTGGTTTTTCAAGTTGGGTCAGTGTGGCGTTATCTTCAACCTTCAGGTTAGGCCCGATGGCTTTGATAAATTTCTCAACACTGTCTTTGCGGATTTCAATAAAAGAGACATTTTTTTGCACACGGATGGCACCGATGTCATCCTTGGTAATGTCGCCTGCTTTGCAAAGCATCGGCAACAGGCGGCGTGGCTCGGCACCTGCTTCGCGGCCCCCTGTCAGGGCAAACCAAATTGTCGGACCAAAGGCCTCGCGTGATTTTGGGGCACCACCTGCACCTGCACCTGAGGCGGATAGCTCTTCAGGTGCGGATTGGCCGGATTTATAAAGGCGCAGGTAAGCTGTCGCAATTTTTTCAGGGCTGTGCAATGCCAATAGCTTTTCAGCCGCTGCATTTTCTGCGGATGTAATGTCTTGTTCCCAAGTCGGATCAGACATCAGGCGTTCTTCGTCGCGTTGGGTGACCGCAGTGGCAGAGGGGGCTTCGCACCATTCCGCTTTCACTTTGGCACCTTGCAAAATCCGTTCGGCTTTGCGGCGAGATTTGCCTGGTACGATTAACGCACTGACACCTTTGCGCCCAGCGCGGCCCGTACGGCCTGAACGGTGCAGCAAGGTTTCAGAACTTTGCGGGATGTCCGCATGAACCACCAGATCAAGGTTGGGCAGATCAATGCCACGTGCCGCCACATCGGTGGCAATACAGACCCGTGCGCGCCCGTCACGCATGGCTTGCAATGCGTGGGTGCGTTCATTTTGCGATAGCTCACCAGACAGGGCCACAACCGAAAAGCCACGGTTTGACAGGCGTGTTGTCAGCCGGTTGACCATGATACGGGTATTGCAAAATACCAGCGCGTTCGGGGATTCATAATAGCGCAGCACATTGATAATGGCATTTTCTGCGTCACGCGGGCCGACGTTCATGGCGCGGTATTCAATGTCTGTATGTTGAGTTTCTTCGTTTTTCGTCACCACACGTACCGCATCTTTTTGGTAACTTTTCGCAAGGTTCGCGATGGCACGTGGTACCGTGGCGGAAAACATTAAGGTGCGGCGGCTTTCGGGGGCCTCGCCTAGAATGAATTCCAGATCTTCACGGAAACCCAAATCAAGCATCTCGTCGGCCTCGTCCAGAATAATGGCACGTAAGCTATCCATTTTTAGCGATTTGCGCATGATATGGTCGCGCAAACGGCCCGGTGTTGCGACCACGATATGCGCCCCTTTATCCAGCGCACGACGTTCTTCGCGCATGTCCATACCGCCGACACAAGACGCCACAATGGCACCTGTTTTGGCGTATAGCCACGCCAGTTCGCGTTTGACCTGCAAGGCCAATTCGCGGGTGGGGGCAATGATCAGGGCAAGCGGTTTTTTGGCACGCTCAAACTGTGTTGCATCGCCCAGCAAAGTCGGGGCAATCGCCAGCCCGAAGCCAACAGTTTTACCAGAGCCTGTCTGTGCGGAAACCAGCAGGTCAGCAGTTTCAAGATCGGCGTGGGTCACGGCCTCTTGCACGGGGGTAAGTGTGGTGTAACCACGCTGTTCAAGGGCGTCAGATAGGGTCTGTATCACGGAATATGGCTTTTCATTGGGTCAAGGGCTGGCAGCTATAGGGTTTGCCCCAGTTTGTATAGGCCGAATGTCAATAAGGCTTAAATCCGCAAGATACCGTCGGTTTTCGGGAAAACCGCTTTGACATCCATGAATACATGGGTGGATTTGCCAAAACTTTGTATGCTTTTAAGCCCCAGAGTTTTGAAAGCATCATGGCCAACCGCCAGAATGATTGCATCATACCGCCCGTTTTCGGGGGTTGCGATGGTGTCGATAGCACAATCGGTTTCAGGTACGGCATTGACCCATGGGTCATGTACATCAACCTTCATGCCGAAATCACAACATGCGTTGATAATATCGACCACGCGCGAATTGCGGGTGTCGGGGCAGTTTTCTTTGAACGTGGCCCCCATCACCAGAACCCGCGCCGCTTTGATCGGGATATCACGGTCAATCATGTCGCGTAAAACCCGAGACACGACATAAGCCCCCATGCCATCGTTAATCCGCCGCCCAGCCAGAACCACCTCTGGCGTATAGCCCACCTGTTGGGCTTTGTGGGTCAGGTAGTAGGGGTCAACCCCGATGCAATGGCCGCCGACCAGACCGGGGCGAAAGGGTAGGAAGTTCCACTTTGTTTGGGCGGCTTCCAGCACGTCCATGGTATCAATGTCGAGTTTGTTAAAGATCAGTGCCAGCTCATTAATCAGGGCGATATTCACATCGCGCTGGGTGTTTTCGATCACTTTGGCGGCTTCGGCTACCTTAATTGATGGGGCCAGATGGGTGCCTGCGGTGATGATGGTCCGGTAAAGCGCGTCAACGCATTTGGCGGTTTCCGGTGTCGAGCCCGATGTGACTTTCATAATGTCAGGCAGGCGGTGGGTTTTGTCGCCGGGGTTAATGCGTTCCGGGCTGTAGCCTGCAAAGAAATCTTCGTTGTATGTCAGGCCTGATGTGGCCACGATCACTGGAATGCAATCCTCTTCAGTGGCACCTGGATAAACCGTGCTCTCAAAGATCACAATGTCACCCTTGGAAATAACCTGCCCGACAGTATTAGAAGCAGACAAAAGTGCTGACAGGTCAGGGCGTTTATAGGCGTCGATGGGGGTGGGGACGGTGACGATATAAACGTTGCAATCACGCAAATCATCCAGCGTGTCGGTAAAACGCAGATGTGCGGCTGCTTTCAGGTCATCGGCACTGGTTTCCAACGTGGTATCATAACCCGTCTTTAGCTGCGCTATTCGGGTGTCGTTGATGTCAAAACCCACAGTCGGGCGCAATTTACCAAATTCCACCGCCAAAGGTAGGCCGACATAGCCTAATCCTATCACTGCGATTTTGGCGGTTTTAATATCCAACACGCGCTTATCCTTTTCAGGTCTTGTAAAAGTAGTAGCGATCCGGCGCAATGCCGTCTGGCCCGTCCACTTGGGTGATCCCCACTAGGGGTTGGCCTGAAATGATGATGCCGTTCGGGGCCATAACGGCGGCGGTTAAGGGGCTAAGTTCGGCGGCCTCTGCCACGTCTTTTTCCTTCACCCCCATGCCACAATCATAATGGGCAACCACGATTTGGCGGTTTTCAGCGGCAAGGCGTGCCAACATATTACCTGCTTCCCCTTGCAGAAAGTTTTCTTCGGGTGGCACACAAGAGTGGTGACATTGCAAAATACGGTCGATCACCCAGATTCTGCGCGCGGGGGCAACCTCGCGCAAGTGATCATAGCTGCGCCCGTTGCCTAGCCCGATTTCCAGCGCATCACCGGTCAGGTCTTTGGTGTTTTCAACAGCCCATTCCAGCCCAAGTTTCTGGGCGGTCAGGCGGCGCATCATACTTTCAAGACGGCTCATGGCTTTGTTCCTTTTGGGTTATTCTAAGGGATCGTGACCATAGCGGAAAGGCTTAACCGGCCCTTCTCGTATGATTGTGAGGAATTGTTTCACAAACGCCCAGATCGCATCGTCATGGACAAGATGATGGGTCAAAAACCCGAAAGATTCGGTGTTGTCTGTATGGCCTAAACGACGGTCTTGTAATTGTTGCACGGTTTGCGCCACAAGCGTATCGGGTGCGACCAATGAACGGTCGCCGCGCCAGTTGATCGGGTCAAGATGGGTGTTTATCTGGGTAAGACCAAGGGCGGCAAAGCGGGATTTACGGGGGCCGTAAGTGGATAGAGCATCATAACCGATGGCCACAAGATGCTGGCCGAGTTCGGGGTTGATGCGGTTCCACGGCGGCACGAACATGGGTTTTAGCTGATCCCCGAACAGGTCAGTTAAGCGTTGTAGGCCAAGAATTGCGTCGGTCGCACTTTCTTCAATCGGGCGTGTGGCCCCGAATTCGGCGTTCTTTTGCCCAGTGGGCGCGTGGCTTTCATGTGACCAGCCGTGTATTACAGGAATAATTTGTGCGGTGACCTTGGTACGTTTGGCAAGCGCAGAGGTGGCGTGTTTCGGGATTACCGCCAAATGGCAGGGCATGTCTAAATCAGTGGCGATTGTGATCAGTGTTTCCAACTGTGGCGTGGGTTCAATCGCGTCATCATCGCGCCACCAGAACGGCAAGCTTAGACCTGCGTCACGCCAGTGTTGAAATTCATCGTGTATAGGTTGCCAATTGATCATCATCTGTCCACCAGTTTGGCTGTGATGCGCACGGTCTCATCAGCCCCGTTAAACGCCAACGCGTCACTTTGAAACCGCCCTGCGTGTTGCACCGTTTGCACCGCATCAAGCAAGGTTTGCGGGGTTAAATCACTATTGGAAACCACTGCAAAACTGGGTTGTTCTGCCATACTTTTCGCCCGCAGGGTTTGTTCAACTTCGCCGCCGTCATCAAATGGGATGAACACAGACGGGGTGCCGGCCTGCAACAGATCAAGGGCGGTGTTGTAACCGCACATGCTGACTGAACAGGCAGCGTGGTGCAGCAGTTGGCGAAAGTCGGGGCGGGCGCGTTCCACATGCAGCCCGCTACCTTTTGCCATATTCTGCAAGCGGGTGATCTCAGCCTCAGGATTGGTTCCACCGATCAACATGCGCCATTTCAGGGCAGGTTTTAACAGCGCAGCCTGAGCTGCACATTCAAACAATGCAGTGCCGACAGAGCCGCCACCTGCACTGACAATAATCTCATCCTTGCCGGTATGTTCGGGATGCGGTCCTGCCGGGGTGGGGGCGACATAGCCAGTGTAATGCAGTTTTGCCGCCAACATATCGGACACGGGCCAGCTTTGAGCAAGTGGGGTGGTGTTTTGGTCGGAATGCACCAGAACCCCATCATAGAATTGCGTAATGATCTGATCGGTTTTTTCGGCCTTGGCGGGTTTTGAGGGTGGTGCCAGAATATCGCGGATCGAGCTTAGAGCCAGACAGGGTTGTTTGCGGTTTTTGGCAGCAGAGAGCAAGGCCAGAAACTCGGCACGCAAGATACGGCGGCCAAAGGGGAACAATTCGGTGATTACCGCATCGGGTTTCATTGCGTGAAAAACATCGAGAATTACTTGTTGGCGGTGCGTTAAGTAAGCCGCATCAACAGGTGTATTATCCTTTGTTAACAATGTGGTGAAATTGGTACCGTCTGATCGAAGGGGTGGTAATTGGCGCAGTGTCACACCACCCGTTTTTAAATGCGGTGCGGGCATGCCGCCGCTGAGAACTGTCACACCGTGGCCTGCCGCCAAAAAGGCCTGTGCAAGGGTCAATGCGCGGCTTAAATGGCCGGTGCCTAGCAGATGGGTGACAATGATAAGTACATGCATGGTTTACCGCTTTTCCAGCCTGATAGGTTCATCACTGTCCATATGCAAACCGCCATCCAGTTCAACCACATAAAGACGGTTGCGTTTAACCCTGAACGGGGCGGGGCCGTCAAAACCCCAACCCGTGGCCTTGGCTAATATCATGCGCATAATACCGATGTGACAAACCGCAATGGTATCGCGGCTAACCCCCATCACCCAAGGTTCAATGCGGTTCCAGACATCTTGCGGGCTTTCGCCATTTGGTGGGCGGTAATTCCAGCCCCAGTATTCAATGTTGCGAAAGCCGGAGCTAGGATCGGCTTTCAGATCAACCCCACGCAGGCCTTCCCAATCACCCCAGTTCATTTCAATCAGGGCGTCGACAATTTCGGGTTTGCGCCCAGTAATGATTTCGGCGGTTTGGGCGGCGCGTATCAACGGGCTGGACATCAGGTTGGCACCGTCCCATGCGGTGGGCAATTTATAGCCTGACAGTTCTGTAATCGCATCCGGATCAAGCGCAATATCGGTGCGCCCTTGAATGCGGCCAGCGCGGTTCCACGCGGTGTGGCCGTGGCGGATAATGCCGAGTTTAGTCATGAGTTTGATCCCATCAATGGGGTCAATACGGTCATAAGGTTTTTGCGGGCGGCCCCCAACAAATGGTTTTGTCTGACATATTCAATACCGCCCAAAGAGCGGTTTTGCCAATGCGTGGCGCCGTTTAAAAGCTGGTCAATTTGCTGGGCCATATCATCAGGCTTCTCTATCGAAGTCAGATTTACCGCAGGGGCAATGACATCACGCAATCCGGGGCGGTCTTGTGCGACCACGGGCAGACCTGCGGCTTGTGCTTCCAGATAGACCATGCCAAAGGCTTCATCCACGCCGGGCCACAAGAACACTGAGGTGGTTTTGTAAAGCGTTTCAAGTGATGCATTATCTTGCTGCCCCAGAAATCTTACACGATTGCCAAACCGTTGAAATAGGGCTTCAATGTTTGCGCGTTCAGGGCCATCACCGACAATGTCCAAGATCCAATCAGGTGTTTTCAAGGCCTGCAGGGTCTTGGCAATTAGCGCATAAGATGCTGTCTTTGCCCCTGTTCGCATCATGCCAACCGCCAAAATGCGGTTATCATCTGGTTTCGGGCGCGGTGTTGCTGTTTTTGTGCTTGCTAGAAAGGGCGGCAGGTGGATGATCTGTTGCTCGTTATGGCGATAAGCCTCTAGCGCTTGCCGATCCTGTTGGGTGAAATAGAGTATTGCATCCGCGTGATCGCAGGCTTTTTCCGCAAGGCGGGCAAATTTATCCCAGGGGCCGTTAAGCCTTTTTCTGGCGCGGGTGGCTTCCAGCAAGGCATATGGAATGCCCAAAGTGCGGGCAACGCTTGGGCCGATCAGGTCGGGGGCTTTGTAGTAATTGTGGTAGGTAAACCAAAGTTTCCAGCCTTGCGCACGACCCAACGTGATTAGCTTTTCGGCTTCGGATACGGCTTGTTTGATCAGGGCAGTTTGCACATCCGCATCACCCTTGCCATCATAGACCCGTAAAGTTGAGACCAACTTTGCCTGATCCCCCAACGCTTGCAACAACCCGCGTGCAACCGCACGATCACCTGACGGGGTCGGGTGCGTTGGCGGTTTCATCGGGGCGTAAAAGGCGATGTGGGACATGGGGCCAGACTAGCTGTCGGCACATAGGGTTTGCAAGCGTGTTACCAGTTTTGTGATGCCCGCATCCATACCGAAATCTGCGGTCAGCCGGGCATATGCGGCTGTGGCATAATCTGTGCGTTTCACCGGGTCGGTGGCCAATTCAACGATTGCGGCTGCCAGCTCGGTTGGATCATCTTGCACTAACAGACCATGGATGCCGGTATCGATAAATTCGGGGATCGCAGAAACATCGGTGGAAATGATCGGCAGTTTTTGCGAGGCAGCTTCCATCAGCACATTGGGCAATCCGTCACGATCACCATCGTCGGCGATACGGCTGGGCAGGATGAACATATCGGCGCTGCGCATGGCGGCAATCACATCTGGTTGGTCACAAGCACCGCGCCATGTGATACGCTCTAGCACACCGGCTTTTTTAGCTTGTACCTGCAGTGTTTGTTTTAGGCCGCCGCCGCCAATATGCACCCAATGCCAGTTCATATCTTTTGGCAAAAGGGCAAGGGCTGCAATCAGACGATCAAAGCCTTTCTTTTCAACCAACCGCCCAACAGACAGAAATTGCAGAGGTCCGTTCGGATTTTGCGCAAGACGTTCGGGTGGGGCAGGGAACCGTGTGAGGTCAAGCCCGTGGTAAACCAGATCAATGCGATCAGGGCTGTCGGCAAGGCCACGCAAATGCTGCGCACCATAAGCGGTGCAGGTCACACCGAACGTGGCACCATGTGCGTTGGATGCCAGTTTTTCGCGTTTTTCCCATTCCGGCGATGTCCAGATATCTTTGGCATGTGCCGAAAACCCCCATCCCATGTCGCGCATGATTGCGGCATAGCGTGTGACAGAGGCGGGTGTGTGCATGAAATGCGCGTATAGGCCTGTGACGCTTTCAGGCAGTTCGGTGGCCAAGACACAGGCCTGTCCAAAACGGCGGATGCGGTTGCGGCTTTTGTCGCGAGCGAAGTCTTTGCGCCATATCGCGCGGGCTTTTTGATAGCCAGGCAAGGCCCGCGCGGCACGCCATGCACGCCAAACGCGCCGCGGTTCTTGGTGCAGATATTCAGGCAGGTATTTCACCGGGGCGGTGATTTTCTGGTGCAACGGATGGGTCTTTTTGTCGGTTGGAAATCGCAAAGACCATATCTCAAATTGCTGGCCTTTATCCTGAAGGGCCAGCAATTCTTGTGCGATAAAGGTTTCTGAAAGCCGTGGCCAACCTTTCACAACAACCGCAAGGGTTGGGGTAGAGCTTTGGGTCATTTCAGGTTTTTCCCAGCAGATTTCTGGTGCGTTCCACAACAACATCCAAGCCATTGAGCAAGCCGTCAATTTGCACGGTAGAGGGTGGACTTTGCTGCGTTATCTGGCGAATTGCGGCAGCCATAACACTGGGGTCATCGCCATCACGTTCTTTGTGGATCATGCGCATCAAGCCTAAATCTTCGGCCCGTTTGGCGCGGATATATTGCTCTAGGCGCGGTACTGTACGTGGGATAATCACAGCGGGTTTGTCAAAGGATAGAATTTCGCAAAATGTATTGTAGCCGCCCATTGCGACCACGCCAACCGCCCCTGTCATCAGGGTTTCCATGTGGCTATCAAAGCCGACGGTTTTGACCCGGCCATTCAGCAAAGCGACCCTGTTTTCAAAAGCAACACGGTCGTCGCCCGTCAGGAACGGGCCGTATACCAATAGGGCTTTTGGGGTCAGGGTCGGGTCTTGCTCATAGGCTGACATCACATGGTCGACCATTGCCGCACCATCGCCGCCGCCACCCGGTGTGATCAAGACATAGGGATCACCCGTAGGGATCGGCTCATCAAGGTTTTCGCGGCGCAGGTATCCTGTCCAGTGGGTGCGGGCTTTGCTTGCATCCGACAAATCCAAGCCTGCAATTGGATTATAGATGGATTTCAGACCGTAGACCCATATTTCGTCGTAGAAGGTTTCTGCGGCATCAACGGCACCTTTGCGGGCCCATTCCTTGGCTAGAAGTTCTGGGTCATCCAATACATCGCGCAAGCCTAAAACGATTTTTGTGTTTGGGCGGTGCTGTTTTAGCCATTTTAAACTGGGTAAAAGCTCACCGCGAAACCCTGTTGGTTCTTTGTCAACGATCACAAGGTCAGGATTGAAATGTTGCAAGGTCGAGGTGATCAGGCCAGAGCGTAAGGCCGTTGTCGCGTCAATACCCATGCCCAAAGTTTCGGACATGTAAGAGCCGTCAGTCATTTTTGTGACGCCGGGAAGTCTGATATGGTCAACCCGTTCAGGGAATGTAAACCGACCTGCCACGGGTGAGCCTGTTAAGATAAGGGCGGTGGTGTTTTCATCTGCGGCAGTGATCGCATTAGCCAAGGTCCGCGATCGCCGGATGTGGCCTAGGCCAAATGTGTCATGGCTATAAAGCAGAATGCGGGAGAATTTGGATGCTGCTGCCGTATTTGTCGTCATTTGGTTGTATTATCCATGGGTTTTCTGAAGGCCAATAAATCGAAACTGGTACATAAAATCAATATGCATAGGACAATATCTGCCTGTGTGTCGCAGTTGTTTTTGTGGCGTTGCTTATTTGCTTCCCTTAAAGGGTATCTTGCGGATAACAATCACAGATTTGCGTGCTAAAACCAATTGCAAATGCTGACACATGTTTCAAAACCCTGTAATTTGCATCATAAGTTGAATTGTGGCAATTCGAAATTAAGGCCTGCGAATAGGTTGCACCGCGATTAACCATGCCTTAGTTTATCTTTTTAATAGTCTTAAAAGGTTTCACAATTCTGCTTTTTGCGACATTTCCTGTTTTTGCGCAGGCATCCCTTTTGCCCCAAAGCTCGGATACAATTGATCAAGAGCAAATTGATAGCTTTGCCGATTTAATGCTTAAAGCCGCAGAAAGCGGTGTGCAGGTCATTGTTGTTGATACGCAAGGGGCGCCTTTAAACGAGCCTACAAAAGGCGCTGATAACGATGGGTCTGGTGATGGTATGTCAGGCCTGATGAAAGCACAGGTCTCTGCGGTGGAGTTTCGCAAGAAACTTATTAAGCGTTTGAAGGCCCTGCCAAGTGCCTTTGAAGATGTTGGTTTCATTCTAAGAGCAAGCAGTCCAACGGGGGGCTTGGATGCTTATGTGAAAGTTTTATTCTGGTCGATGGTTCTGTTTGCAATCGGATTTGTTGTTGAAAGACAAATATACGCCAAACATTTTATACTGCGGTATTTTGAGCTGCGCATAAAAGATGAACCGGTGGGTTACACACAAAAAATGCCCTTTTTGGTCTCACGGTTCTTTTTGCGGGCCTCTGGTGTGCTTGTGTCTATGATTGTGGCTTATCTGCTTGGCATCACGTTTTTTGATGCGCTGCCGAGTTCCGAGATACAGTATACGGTAACGCTGATCAACATTGTCTATGCCGGTTGCCGTCTTGTGACATTGCTATGGCGCATGGTGTTGGCGCCATACGCCTGCCAATACCGGGTTGCGCAGTTTTCCAATAAAGATGCCAGCCGATTATATCATTGGCTATGGATCACCGCATCGATTGATATTTGTGCTGTGGCTTTTGTTTCATGGATCAATGAAATCGGGCTGACGTATGATGCCTTTGCATTTTACTCTGCCGCACTTACCACCTTTGTTGTGCTGTTGAACATTGCCCTGATCATCGCCAATCGCAAACCTATTTCGCGCGCAATCAGAAACGGCTTAGAGCCACAGGAAACCGGTGTATTAAATCTTTTTGTATCATCAGCCTGGTCGCCGTTGGCAATTAGTTATCTGATATTCGCATGGGCAGATTTATCTTATCGCCTGGTTTTGGAAATCCCACTTTCAACGCCGCTGGTGCTGGGCGGGTATGCGATCATGCTTTCGATCATAGTAGTTTACGCCATTATTAACTACCTGATTGAACGCTTCTTTCAACGTTCTGCGATTATGGAAGAGATCAATAAAACCATGCAAGAGGATACTGCTCAGGCGCCACTTGATGATATGGATGCAAATGGTGAAAAATCAAACAAGCACCCGTTAACAAGTTTTGAGGATTTGGCCCGGCGGGTTGCGGGTATTCTGGCTTTTGTTGCGGGCCTTTGGGCATTGTCATCAATTTGGGGCGTCGGTACAGGGTTGGTGGTCTCTAATGAT
This sequence comes from uncultured Amylibacter sp., assembly GCA_964195605.1. Taxonomy (GTDB): domain Bacteria; phylum Pseudomonadota; class Alphaproteobacteria; order Rhodobacterales; family Rhodobacteraceae; genus Amylibacter. Next base: position 1,439 of record CAXMSA010000067.1, on the reverse strand, counting down.
ACTTTTGAACGCAGTTCAGACATCATTGTCATCATGTTTATCGGTTATATCGTCTATCACATATTTCGTATCTGGATTGATACAAAGATTAAAGACGAAGGCGGCGATGACATTGAAATCACGCCCGGCGATGAAGGTGGGGCCTCTGGTGCCAGCCGTCTAGCAACACTATTACCTTTGTTCCGGAACTTCATTCTTATTGTAGTCGTTGTCACCATTAGCCTGATTGTGCTGATGCAGATCGGTATCAATGTCAGTCCGTTGTTTGCCGGTGCCGGTGTTGCGGGTCTGGCGATTGGTTTTGGCGCGCAAACCCTTGTACGGGACATTTTTTCAGGCGCATTTTTTCTGGTCGATGACGCGTTTCGCAAAGGTGAGTATATTGATGTTGGTGATGTGCGTGGCACGGTTGAGAAAATTTCCGTAAGGTCGTTTCAATTGCGCCACCATCTGGGGCCTTTGCATACAATCCCGTTTGGTGAAATTCAGGTGCTGACAAATTACTCACGTGATTGGGTGATGATGAAACTACCGCTGCGTGTGACTTATGATACTGACGTGGAAAAGGTTCGCAAACTGATCAAGAAACTGGGGCAGGAATTGTTGGAAGATCCCATCATTGGCGATAATTTCCTGCAGCCACTGAAATCCCAAGGCGTGATTGAAATGCAGGATTCCGCGATGATTATCCGGGTCAAGTTTATGACAAAACCGGGTGACCAGTGGGTGATCCGCAAACGGGTGTTCCAAGATATTCGTGATCTGTTCGCCCGTGAAGGCATCAAATTTGCCCACCGTGAAGTGACTGTGCGGTTGGCCGATAATAATGTATCTGAAAAGGATATGACGCTGGCCCAAAAAACATCGCTTGCAGGGGCTGCCCTGTCAGGAATTGAAGAAGAGCAGGCGGATGTAGCGGATGATAATGAATGATCAGCTTTTGTAAGGATCCAGCGAGTCGCGCAGGCCGTCGCCCAGAAAGTTAAACGCCAGAACGACCAGAATTACCATCACCATGGGGGCTGCTGTCCACGGGTATATCTCTATTGCTGCAAGGTTTTGGGCGTCATTCAGCATTACCCCCCAACTTACTGCAGGGGCGCGCAAGCCCAGACCCAGAAATGACAGTGCGGTTTCGCCCAAGATCATCGCGGGGATGGATAACATGGCACTTGCAATCAGGTGGCTGGAAAAGTTTGGCAACAGATGACGGCCAATAATTCGTGCAGGTTTTGCCCCCATCATTTCGGCCGCACGGACATATTCCTCTTCGCGTAATGACAGGAATTTTGATCGTACTGCACGGGCCAAGCCGGGCCAATCAAGGATGCCCAGAATGATAGAGATGATGAAAAACACTGTCACCGGCCCCCAATGGGACGGCACTGCGGCCGATAGGGCCAACCATAGGGGCAGCTCTGGCAGGGATCGTAAAATCT
>CAXMSA010000066.1:0-13718 GCA_964195605.1 uncultured Amylibacter sp. | reverse complement strand
CCCTTGTTCGGCCATATAGCTACAAACGGCAGGACTGCCTTCTTATGAAACTACATTACATATCACCGAAACTCTGCCGCAAAGCAAACGGCGACAGGGCAATTCCCTATGTCTGCACTTTAACCTGTGCCTTAACTGTGTAAGCTTGCGCCAACACATTCAAAGGCGAGTTGTATGAAAGTTCTTATCTTAGGCGGCAATGGCATGATCGGCCAAAAACTGGCCCATGACATCAGCGCAAACGGCTTAAACGGTGAAACGTCCGAACTGATCTTGCACGACATTGCCAAGCCGCGCTGGTCAGGTGCAGGCACACCCACATTGCTGACTGGTGATATTACGGATGATGCAACCACCCAAACCCTTGCGGCCCTGAAACCCGATGTAATCTTTTTTCTGGCGGCAATCGTTTCAAGCGATGCCGAAGCGAACTTCAAAACTGGCTGGGATGTCAATGCGCGTGGCGCATGGAACCTGTTGGATGCCTTGCGTGAACAACACGAAAACACCGGTGGCACCTACCGCCCGAAAATCATCTTCACATCATCACTAGCGGTTTTCAGCGGCCCGTACCCTGATGCTATCGGTGACGATTTTCACAATGCTCCGCTATCATCTTACGGTGCACAAAAATCCGTGGTTGAATTGCTGATCTCTGATTATGCACGCAAAGGTTATGTTGAAGGCCTGTCCGTGCGCCTGCCCACCATATGTGTACGCCCCGGTAAACCGAACCTTGCGGCCTCGTCGTTTTATTCCAGCATCATCCGCGAACCTCTAAACGGTCAGGAAGCTATATTACCGGTTCCAGATACCCTGCGCCACTGGTTTGCATCACCCGTAAGTGCGGTCGGTTTTCTGAAACATGCAGCCGAGATGGATTTCGACCGTTTGGAAGGCCGCAGCATACTGAACCTGCCAGGTGTGTCATGTACCGTTGCACAACAGATCGAGGCCCTACGCCAGATTGCAGGTAATGATGTGGTAAAACTGATCAAACCTGTTCCAAACCCTGCTATTGCCAATATCGTGATGGGTTGGCCACGCAACTTTAACCCTGAACGGGCCATTAAACTGGGCTTTCGGGCTGACAAAGATTTTGCCAGCATTATCCAGAATTATATCGATACGGAAATGACCGATTCGCGTTGATCCCAATAAATCCTGCGTAAAACCACCCATTTCGCCCAAAATCACCCCAATTTTGCCCTTGCCACGAAAAATTGATCTGCCATACGTCCCCCTTGCCCGATATTTGGTCGGGTGTTACGCTTAACTTACCTTAGCACCAAGGATCGGTGCGTAATATGGAGGACACGGTTCTGACTGAACGTGTTGGGGCAGCAGACGCTGCCGGTAAAAATATCCCAAGTATGTCGATGCTTGATCTGGTTCTGAACTCGCTTCAGGATGATAAAGCTGAGGATATTGTTACCATCGAATTACAAGGCAAATCGCAAATCGCGGACTATATGGTCGTGGCCTCTGGTCGCTCGACCCGTCAAGTCAGTGCGATTGTTGAAAAGCTATCAGACCGCTTAAAGCAAAACATGGGCATACACGCGCGCATGGAAGGTAAAGGTGCGGGTGACTGGGTTCTGCTGGACGCGGGCGACATCATTGTGCATGTATTCCGCCCTGAAGTGCGCGAGTTCTATCAGCTTGAAAAAATGTGGCTACCAATGGGCGAATCTGAAGAGGCTTAAACCCATGCGCGTACAGATCAGCGTTGTCGGCCGTTTACGCAACGGCCCCGAAAAAACTCTGATCGACGATTACCTGACCCGCTTTGAACGCACTGGCCGCGCGCTGGGTTTTTCTGACGCGACCATCGTAGAGGTAGAAGATAAAAAAGGCAGCCGTCAGGTGACCGAAGCCGAACTTCTACTGAAATCCATCCCCAAAGGCGCCACTATCGTCACGCTAGACGAACGCGGCAAATTGCTAAGCTCACCTGATTTTGCCGCACAATTGGCAGGTTGGCGCGACAATGGCGCACCATGTGTCTGCTTCGTCATAGGTGGTGCCGACGGATTAATAAAAGAACTACGCGCCCAAGCGGATACATCCATATCCTTTGGTAAAATGGTCTGGCCCCACATGCTGGCCCGGGTCATGCTGTGCGAACAGCTATACCGCGCGGTCAGTATATTGGCGGGCAGCCCGTATCATCGGGCTTAAACCACAGCCGCCCGTTCAATTTCCGCCTCTGTAAACCCATACTTCCCTGCGAAACGCAGACGCGCAGACACAAGTCGTGGATCATCGGGGCTTAGCCCCATGGTGCGGATAAACTCCATGCGTTGTTGTTCTTTCAAGACCTCGCGGGTAATCGCGGTGCCCATCACGCGGTCGATAACATGACCGCCTGGTGACACGTGGAACCATTTGGAAAAATCGCGGAAATGGTGCTGGTTGTGTAATGTCGTGACATGGCGTTCAACCCAAACCTTCGGCACGTCATATGGGCGGTCATATGGAACCACTCATAAAACAAAAACGTGCCAACCCCACCGACCAGAATAACAATCGCGGCTATTGGCAGGGCTAAGGGGGTGATGAACGACAAAGCAAACCAAAGCGCTATAAAGTTAAAGCACAGCATCGGCAGCGCAAACCAGACGGGAACGAAAAACAATCCCTTATTGGTTGGAAAATCATGGTGGCCGTAATGTACCTGATACAACAGATCAAACAGCCATTGTTTTTTAGGGGCTTTAAGGTGAAACAGATAACGGTGGATGGAATATTCATTCAGCATTTGGGTCAGCACGCCAAACGGCACCAACAGCCAAACCCATGTCGGGCCGGTTACAAATGCAATCACAACACCAACAAGGACAGCTACCGCCATAAGTTTCACGGATAAGTGACTGAACATTAATTGCAGGCGTTCCATTTGCATTACTCCTTAAGTGCTGCTGTTTATGGTTATAATGCAGGATTACACACAATCAAAATACAACGTGACGTCATCATGTTGGTTGAACCTTTGGGGCCTGCGCATTAAGTAATGTGTAACATTACAGAAAGCCTACAAATGACTAGCCCGAAACCTGTTGTACTGTGTATTCTTGACGGCTGGGGGCTGCGTGAAGAAGTTGAAAATAACGCGGTTGCCTTGGCTGACACCCCGAATTTTGATCGTGTCATGGCAGAGTGCCCTGCGTCTACGCTTACCACTTTCGGGCCTGATGTCGGATTGCCTGTCGGGCAGATGGGGAACTCGGAAGTTGGCCACATGAACATAGGTGCCGGGCGGGTTATTGAAACGGATCTATTTCGCATTCGGGGCATAATTCAGCGCGGTGAGTTTGCGGCACTACCTGCAATTCACCGGCTTATCGCTGCAATGAAAACCTCTGGCGGTACGGCACATCTGGCAGGGGTTTTATCGGATGGTGGGGTGCATAGCCATATTGACCATATGATTGCGGCGGCTTTTGCAATTGTTGCAGGCGGTGTGCCTGTGGCTTTGCATCTGTTCGGTGACGGGCGCGATGTGGCGCCAAAGTCGGCAGTTGAATATTTGGACCATTTGGAAGCGGCATTGCCCAAGGGTGTGCGGTTGGCAAGTTTCTCGGGGCGGTATTATGCAATGGACCGTGATAACCGTTGGGATCGGGTTGAAAAGGCTTATCGCACGATTGTTTTGGGCCAAGGGCCACGGGCTGAAACGGCTCAGGATGTGATTGCGAATGCCTATGCGAATGACATTATAGATGAGTTTTTTGAGCCCACTGTTTTGGGTGATTACACAGGTATGCGCGATGATGACGGGCTATTGTGTTTAAACTTCCGTGCAGACCGTGCGCGTGAAGTTTTGGCTGCAATTGCCGATCCTGATTTTGATGCGTTTGAAACCGGCCCGCGGCCCAATTTGGCGATTGTCATGGGATTTGCCCAATATTCTAACCGTCATGATACCTATATGGATTGTGTGTTTCCCAATCAGGAAATTAACAATACTTTGGGGGCATGGGTATCGCAACACGGGTTAAAACAATTCCGGATTGCCGAAACCGAAAAATACCCGCATGTGACATTTTTTATGAACGGTGGAGTGGAAGAGCCTGACATTGCCGAAGATCGTTATCTGGCACCCAGCCCGAAGGTGGCGACTTATGATTTACAACCTGAAATGTCGTCAACTGAGGTGACGGATCATTTGGTGGGTGCCATTGAATCAGGTGAGTATGATTTGATCATCGTAAACTATGCCAATCCCGACATGGTCGGGCATACGGGTGATTTACAAGCGGCAATGGCAGCCTGTGCCGCTGTGGATACAGGATTGGGTCAGGTGATTGCGGCGTTGGATCAACAAAGAGGTGCGATGATCATTTGTGCGGATCACGGCAATTGCGAAACCATGATGAACCCGAAAACGGGTGAGCCGCATACCGCGCACACCACAAATCCCGTGCCTGTGGTCTTGATTGGCGGGCCAAAAGCGGCCAAACTGCGTTCAGGCGGGCGGTTGGCGGATTTGGCCCCCACGGTGCTGGAACTTATGGGGCTTGAGAAACCGACAGAAATGACAGGCGAAACTCTGATTTGTTAAATAAGGTATCGGCATTATTCTTGGTAGTCTCAGCGTTTTACAGCGCGATGGGGTTTGGTGTGCATGCGGCGGAAACACCAATGCAACTGGCTAAAACCGCAGCGTTGGAATTAAAGGCTGCGGCGGATACATTAAAGCAAGCCCAGAAATCAGAAGACCGTATAACGGCCCTTAGCCAAACAGTACGGGCCTATGAAGGCGGCTTGCTTGCGGTACGCCAAAGTTTGCGGGCCGTCGTTATCCGCGAACAGGTGTTGCGGTTGGAACTGGCAAACCAGCGCGACCAGATCAGCCGTTTGCTGGGGGTTTTGCAAACCATGGAACGGGCCAGCACACCGATGTTAATGATCCATCCCGCAGGACCTGTGGGAACTGCACGCGCTGGCATGGTCATGTCAGAGGTCACACCGATGCTACAGGTGCGCGCAGAGGAGTTGCGATTGCAGCTTGAAGAGCTGGTCGGATTAAGCAATTTGCAAAAAAATGCTGAGATTGAACTGGAAGCGGGTTTAACCGGGGCACAGGATGCCCGTATTGCCCTTGCAACTGCGATCAATGAACGTACGGAACTGCCTTTGCGGTTTGCTGCTGATCCTGTGCGGGTGCAAATTTTGGCGGATAACAGTAAAACGCTGGATCTTTTCGCCAATGGATTAACAGATATCTCATTGGATAAAGATCCAAATCAGCAAGTGTCGTTCTTGGCGTCCAAGGGTGATCTGCCATTGCCAACAGGTGGCGCATTGTTACGGGGATTTAATGAAACTGATGCAGCGGGCATTAAACGCCCCGGCATTGTTATAACCGCCCGCCCGCTTTCTTTGGTTACCAGCCCGACACCGGCAACAATTCGTTTTGCGGGCTCCTTTCTGGATTATGGAAAAGTCGTTATTCTAGAGCCTGAACCCGGGGTTTTGATGGTGATTGCGGGGATGGACTACATTTATTGTGAGTTCGGACAAATCGTTAATGCGGGGGATCCCATCGGGCTTTTGGGTGGGAAACAGCCCCAAGCTCAAGATTTTTTGATCGAAGCGTCAGAAGGTGGTGGCGCAATTGGTCAAGAATCGCTCTATATAGAAATAAGAAACAATGGTAAGCCTGTTGATCCAACAGACTGGTTTGCATTAAGCAATATTTAGGAAAGCAAAATGAGAAAATTATTTTTAGCAGCCGCAAGTGGCACAATGGCAGGCTTTTTGCTGACCGCAAACTTTACAGGCCCTCTGATTGCGCAGGAAACCGAACAGGTTAAATCAACTTATGAACATCTGGATTTATTCGGCGATGTTTTTGAACGCATTCGTTCCAGCTATGTTGAAGAAGTCGATGAAGAAAAATTGATACAGGCAGCGATCAGTGGCATGCTGACCTCACTGGACCCGCATTCCAATTTCATGGCGAAAGAAGCTTTTGATGATATGCGTGTTAATACGCGTGGGGAATTTGGTGGTCTTGGCATTGAAGTGACCCAGGAAAACGGCTTTGTGAAAGTTGTGACACCGATTGATGACACACCTGCGGATAAGGCAGGCATTCAAGCGGGCGATTTTATCACTCAGGTGGATGGCGAAGCGATGTTGGGCATGTCGCTAAACGATGCGGTTGATCTTATGCGCGGGCCAATCGGTTCGGAGATTATTCTGACCTTAGTACGCGACGGCGTTGATGAACCGTTTGAGGTTACGATTATACGTGACCAGATCAAAGTCAAAGCTGCGCGGGTTCGTGTTGAAGGCAACACAGTTGTGATGCGTGTATCTGGTTTTACTGACCAGACCTATAAGAACTTGAAAGAGGGTATAGAGAAGCAAGTGGAAAAAGCAGGCGGCATGGATAAAGTCAGCGGCTTTGTTCTGGACTTGCGCAACAACCCCGGCGGCCTGCTGACGCAGGCGGTTTTGGTGTCAGATGCGTTTTTGGAAAAAGGCGAAATCGTTTCGACCCGTGGCCGCAATTCGCAAGACAGTGATCGGCGCAATGCCAAGCCCGGTGATCTGACCGAAGGCAAGCCGCTGGTTGTGTTGATTAACGGCGGCTCTGCATCAGCCTCTGAAATTGTAGCGGGTGCTTTGCAAGATCACCACCGCGCTGTGATCATCGGCACCAGAAGTTTTGGTAAAGGATCGGTTCAGACCATTATGCCGTTGCAAAGCGGCTCTGGTATTAAGCTGACAACTGCGCGCTATTATACGCCGTCTGGCCGCTCTATTCAGGCGCTGGGTGTTTCACCAGACATTCAGGTTGAACAGCGTTTGCCGAAGGAAGAAGGCGATGATGATGAAGCCACCAAGCGCAATCAACGGTTCGAGTCTGATCTACGCGGATCATTGGAAAATGACAGCTTAAGTGAAGACCAGAAAAAGTTGCTGGAAGATGAACGCAAAGCTCAGGAAGACATGGCGAGATTGCGTGATCAAGATTACCAACTGTCTTATGCTTTGGATATTCTAAAAGGTATGTCCGTTCTAACAGTGGAAAAATAAATGACCGAAGAAGAAATCTTAGCGCTGCCTTACCGGCCTTGCGTCGGCATTATGATATGTAATCGTGATGGCGGCGTATTTGCTGGTCAGCGTCTTGATAGTACCTCAGATGCTTGGCAAATGCCCCAAGGCGGTGTCGAAAAAGGTGAAAAAGCGCAAGCGGCGGCGTTGCGTGAACTGGAAGAGGAAACCGGTATTCCGGCGGGTGCAGTGACGGTTGTCGCTAAAACCGCAGATTGGATACCTTATGATTTGCCACACCATCTAGTGCCAAAATTGTGGAAAGGCCGTTTTCGCGGGCAAAAGCAAAAGTGGTTTTTGATGAAATTTACCGGGGATGATGCGCTGATCAATATTAACACCGAAGTGCCGGAATTTGGTGCTTGGGCGTGGTTGCCGCCTGAAAAATTGTTAGACCTGATTGTTCCGTTTAAACGTAATACTTATGAGCGGGTTATTCGGGAATTCCACTCACAGGTGAAATGAAACGGCTTTTAATTGGGGTTGTTTTGCGCAGCATTTTTGCCTCACAAGCGCTGGCGTTATGCCTGCATATAATTCTGTCAGATTAGGCAGGTTTTCAAGTGGTGAAATGTCAGACACAAGCGTGCCATCCAGGCGTAGAATTTTAAGATATGTCAGGTCTTTTACCGGATCAATAACCTCCACAACAGTGCCATCCAATGTAAGTTCACGTAAATCCATGAAAGATAAAACAACCGAGATATCTGAAATAAGGGTGTCAGATATATTAAACCACACCATTGAGGTCAGGTTCTCCAAGCCAGAAATATCGGTTACAAAATTACTTTCAAGTCTGATGCGGCGCAGGTTGATAAGCTTTGCAAGCGGCGTAATATATTCAATAAGAGTACAATCAAGGCCAATATCTTCTAATGATGAAAGGGAATTCAAAACCCGAATATCTTATACCTGCGTGTCTGATAGATAAAGTAACGGAATCCAATGCAGATTTATTATGCCCGATCAGATGTGTATAATCACTTGACCTACACGTGGTTTCAACTGCATTTGGTTGGGCTTTTGTCACAGGTTTTCAGTTGCCACCATATGGCAGGCTGCAACAAGGGTGATAAAAAGAAAGTCTAGTGTTCTTGCGATAATGTGCGCCGAACCGCGTCTGTCCATTGGTCATATTCCCTATTCCTGCTCTTATCATTTAGAGAAGGCACAAAGCGTTTTTCAAGTTGCCATGTATTTTTAAACTCATCCAGGCCGGGATAAAGCCCGATTGCCAGCCCTGCCAGATAAGCCGCACCTTTGGCGGTTGTCTCGGTCACTTCGGGGCGGTCAACTGGTGCGTTTAGTTGGTCTGCCAGATACTGCATTGTCCAGTCGCTGGCTGTCATGCCACCATCCACGCGCAATATGGTGTCTGTGCCCCAGTCCCAGTCTTTGCGCATGGCTTCCAATAAATCACGGGTTTGAAAAGCCACACTTTGCAATGCGGCTTTGGCCAGTTCTTTGGGGCCTGAATTGCGTGTCAGCCCGTATATGGCGCCACGGCAATGCGCATCCCAATAAGGTGCGCCTAAGCCGGTGAAGGCGGGTACGATGACAACGGATTGTTCTGGGTCGGCGGTTTCGGCAAGGCTTTGGGTTTCACGGGCATCATCAATAATGCCCAGCCCGTCGCGCAACCATTGCACCACGGCACCTGCGATAAAAATTGAACCTTCCAGTGCGTATGTTGGTTGCCCGTTCAACTGATATGCAATTGTGGTCAGCAATCTGTTTTGCGATTGCACCGCCTGCGTTCCCGTATTCAATATTGCAAAACAACCGGTGCCATAGGTTGATTTCATCATGCCTACGTCAAAGCAAGCTTGGCCCACAGTTGCCGCCTGTTGATCGCCTGCAACGCCGCGAATGGGGATGGCTTGGCCGAAAATATCTGCCTGTGTTGTACCAAAATCAGCAGAGCTGTCTTTAACTTCGGGTAGCATATTTGCAGGCACATCAAACAGGGCCAACAGGTCGTTATCCCAAACCCCTGAATGGATATTGTAAAGCATGGTGCGCGATGCGTTTGTGGCATCTGTCGCGTGAACTTTACCCCCTGTCAGACGCCAGATCAGGAAGCAATCAATAGTGCCGCAAAGCAATTCGCCCGCTTCAGCGCGCCCGCGCGCACCTTCCACATTGTCTAGTATCCAGTTGATCTTGGTGGCCGAAAAATACGGGTCCAGCAATAGGCCGGTCTTTTTTGTGATCGCAGCTTCGTGCCCGGCAGCTTTCAGTTCAGCGCAATAATCCGCAGTGCGCCGATCTTGCCAGACAATCGCATTATAAATCACCTTGCCAGTGGATTTATCCCAAACCACCACGGTTTCGCGCTGGTTGGTAATCCCGATTGCCGCGGCATCTTTGGTTAAGGCCTGTTTGCACGTGGCCAGCGTTGTTTCCCAAATCTCTTCCGGGTCATGTTCCACCCAACCGGCTTTCGGGAATATCTGGCGAAACTCTTTTTGCCCTACGGACACTGGCCGTAAATCATTATCAAACAATATCGCACGGCTTGATGTGGTGCCTTGGTCAATTGCCAGAATGTAACTCATGCCGCTGCTTTTTTCATCCATGTGTTTAGTGTGGTAACTTGTCTTTTGGTCAAACGTAATCCAAGTTTGCTTCTACGCCATACCACATCTTCTGCGGTTTGTGCCCATTCCTTGTCCATCAACCATTTGACCTCAATTTCAGTCAGGCCAGACCCAAAGCTTTTACCCATTTCTTTAGCGGTATTAATGCCATTAAGCATTTCAGTCGCTTGCGTGCCGTAAGATCTGAACATACGGCGTACCTGATCCTCGTCCAAAAACGGGAAATCCCAGCGGAATTGAGCGATCAGTTCATCCTTTTGGTTTAATGCAAAATCACCACCTGGCAGGTGGGCGTGATGTGTCCAGGGTTTCCCGATCATTTGGGTATAGGGGGCAAGCTCTGCGACGACTTCTTCTGAAAGCTTGCGGTAAGTAGTGATTTTACCGCCAAAGATATTGATCAGTGGACTGCTGTCAATTTCGCGTACTTTAATCTCGTAATCACGCGACGCGGATTTAGCATCACCTTCGTTGTTGTCGTGCAATGGGCGCACACCTGCATAGCTCCAGACAACGTCATTGGTTGTAATGTCCTGCTTGAAATTCTTTGAAACCACTTTGCATAAATAATCAGCTTCTTCCGGGCTGCATTGCGGGTTTGTCGGGTCGCCTTCGTGATCAGTATCCGTAGTGCCGATCAAAGTGAAATCGTTTTCATACGGGATCGTGAAAACCAAACGCCCGTCATCAATTTGGAAGAAATAAGCGCGGTCGTGATCGTATATTTTCGGCACGACAATATGTGAGCCACGTACAAGGCGAATATTTTCCGAGGTTTCAGATTTTAATTGATCCTCAATAATGCTCTTCACCCAAGGGCCGCTTGCATTGATCAGAACCTGTGCTTGTATTTGTCTGGTTTTTCCTGTGTTCAAATCTTTCACACTTGCAACCCATTGGCCATCTTTTGGTTTGGCTGATGTGAACCGTGTGCGCACCATGATCTTGGCGCCGCGATCTGCCGCGTCACGCGCATTCAGCACGACAAGGCGCGCATCATCAACGGCGCAATCAGAATATTCAAATCCGACTTTAATCGCGTCATCCAGCGGATCCCCCAAAGGACCTTTGGTCAGATTAACGGTTTTGGTGGGGGGCAGTGTTTTTCGCCCACCGATATAGTCATAAATAAACAACCCCGCACGCAACATCAGTTTTGGGCGCATACCTGAAAGATGCGGAATTATAAAGCGCATGGGCCATGAGATGTGCGGCATGTTGCGCAATAGGACTTCGCGTTCGATCAGGGCTTTTTTGACCAAACCGAATTCATAAAACTCCAAATAACGTAAACCACCATGAAACAGCTTTGTGGATGAGGATGAAGTTTCGCCTGCCAAATCGCCCTGTTCAACCAGCGCCACTTTTAATCCGCGGCCAACCGCATCACGCGCAACACCACAGCCGTTTACGCCGCCGCCTATCACTAAAACATCATATTGATCCATAACGGGAATCTTTTCTTTCTTTTATCGGCGCAAACCTAGACCTGCCTACGGGTGCCGTCACCCTGTTTCTTGCAATTCGCTTGATTTTGACGCGCGGTTCCAACATTGTAACCACGAATTGATTGGAGAATAACAATGAGAACACGTGCTGCCGTCGCTCTGGAGGCTGGAAAACCACTTGAGGTTATGGAAGTAAATCTGGAAGGCCCTAAAGCTGGTGAGGTTTTGGTCGAAATAAAAGCCACAGGGCTTTGCCATACGGATGAATTTACCCGTTCAGGTGCTGACCCCGAAGGGATGTTCCCGGCGATTTTAGGCCATGAAGGTGCTGGTGTGGTTGTCGAATGCGGCCCCGGTGTAAAAGACCTGAAAGCCGGCGATCATGTGATTCCTCTCTACACGCCTGAATGTCGTGAATGCGATTACTGTCTAAACCCGAAAACCAACCTGTGCCAATCAATTCGCAGCACACAAGGCCAAGGTTTGATGCCAGACGGCACCAGCCGGTTTTCGATGTTAGACGGCACCCCGATTTTGCATTACATGGGCTGCTCGACGTTTGCCAATCACACGGTTCTGCCGGAAATTGCTTTGGCCAAAGTACGCAAAGACGCGCCGTTCGATAAAATCTGTTATATCGGTTGCGGTGTAACCACCGGCATAGGCGCTGTGATCAATACGGCCAAGGTTGAAATTGGCTCAACCGCGATTGTGTTTGGTTTGGGCGGCATTGGCTTGAACGTTGTACAAGGTTTGCGTCTGGCAGGTGCCGATCAAATCGTTGGTGTTGATCTGAATGACGGCAAAGTTGAAATGGCAACACGGTTTGGCATGACCGATTTTGTAAACCCATCCAATGTAAGCGGTGACTTGGTTGAACATCTGGTGGCCCTAACAGGTGGCGGGGCTGACTATACGTTTGACGCAACTGGTAATGTTGGCGTGATGCGCACGGCATTGGAAGCGGCACACAAAGGCTGGGGCGAAAGCGTGATTATCGGCGTGGCTCCTGCAGGCGCCGAAATTTCCACACGTCCGTTCCAACTGGTTACTGGGCGCGTGTGGCGTGGCACGGCTTTTGGTGGCGCGCGCGGCCGCACTGATGTGCCAAAAATTGTTGACTGGTACATGGATGGCAAAATTGAGATCGACCCGATGATCACCCATAAAATGCCGCTGGAAGACATCAACAAGGGTTTTGATTTGATGCATGAAGGCAAGTCTATTCGTGCAGTGGTGGAATTTTAAAGGCATTTTATGGAACATTATGATTTAATCGTTATCGGTAGCGGCCCTGCGGGGCGCGCGGCCGCTATTCAGGCCGCAAAACTGCAACATCGGGTTCTGGTAATTGAACGCAACCCGCGCTTGGGCGGGGTTTCGGTGCACACCGGCACCATTCCGTCTAAAACCCTACGTGAGACCGTTATGAACTTGTCAGGCTGGCGCGAGCGAAGTTTTTACGGCCGCTCTTACCGTGCCAGACAAGAGATTAAGGCCAGTGATCTAAAAGAACGTTTGCACAAAACGCTGGATCACGAAGTTGATATTATGGAACATCAATTCAACCGTAATCATGTGGAAAGCATGACAGGGGATGCGCGGTTTGTTGGCTTAAATGAGGTGGCAGTTGACGTTGCCAGCGATGAAAACTGCCACCTGACCGCCGATAAGTTTTTGATTGCGACAGGCACCCACACATACCGCCCCGATTACATACCCTTTAACAAGACAACTGTTGTTGACGGTGATGATTTACTTAACCTGGAAAATATCCCGCGCAGTCTGATCGTGATCGGTGCCGGCGTGATCGGGGTTGAATATGCAACCATGTTCAGCGCTCTGGATGTGCGGGTCACTTTGGTAGAACCGCGCCCGACATTTCTGGACTTTATCGACAAAACACTGATCGCAGAATTCACCCAGCAAATACGCACCAACGGTGTTGATATACGTCTGGGTTCTGCGGTTGAAAAAGTAGAGGACAAGGGCGGGCTTGTGGAAATTTCCATGGCGAATGGTCGTCATGTGCGCGCTGAAATGTTGCTGTTTGCTGCGGGGCGTATGGGCAGCACACAAAGCCTGAACCTAGATGCTGTCGGGTTGAAAACGGATAATCGCGGCCGATTTGACGTGAACCGTAAAACATACCAAACAGATGTACCGCACATCTATGCCGCGGGCGATGTAATCGGGCATCCTAGCCTAGCGTCGACCTCTTTGCAGCAGGGGCGGATTGCGGCGTGCCATGCGCTGGAAACACCGACATTACCTGAAAGTCCGTGGTTTCCTTATGGGGTTTATTCCGTACCTGAAATGTCCACCGTCGGCATGTCCGAAGAAGAAGTGAACGAACTTGATATACCCTATGAAGTGGGTGTCGCACGGTTTTCTGAAACCTCGCGCGGGCATATTATGGGCTTGGATCGTGGCATGTTGAAAATGCTGGTATCCCTGAAAACCCGCCGTTTGCTGGGCGTCCAAATCGTTGGCGAAGGGGCAACAGAATTGATCCATATTGCGCAGGCGGTTTTGAACCTGAAAGGGACGGTGGATTATTTCGTTGAAAACACCTTCAACTACCCGACGTTGGCTGAGG
>CAXMSA010000065.1:0-14585 GCA_964195605.1 uncultured Amylibacter sp. | reverse complement strand
TGCAACGCGGTCTTTTACCTGTGGGTAATTTTGTGGCGGCCCTGCCGATTGTGGGCATGGCGCCCATATTGGTGATGTGGTTTGGCTTTGACTGGCAATCCAAGGCGGCTGTCGTTGTGGTGATGGTGTTTTTCCCGATGCTGGTGAATACGGTTGAGGGGCTGAAGGCGTCAAGCCATATGCAACGCGATTTGATGCAGACTTATGGCGCAAGTTATTGGCAAGGTTTGGCCAAGCTGCGGCTGCCTGCGGCGATGCCGTTTATTTTCAACGGGTTGAAAATATGTTCGACACTTGCGCTTATTGGCGCGATTGTGGCAGAGTTTTTTGGCTCGCCCACCAAAGGTATGGGGTTTCGCATCTCAACCGAAGTGGGACGATTGGCACTGGACATGGTCTGGGCTGAAATTACAGTGGCGGCCTTGGCGGGCTCGGCATTTTACGGTGTGGTGGCATTGATCGAGAAGGCTGTGACCTTCTGGCATCCATCGCAACGGGGATAGAAATAGAAACTTAAGTTAAACAAGGGAGAATACGATGAACAGATTATTAACAACGGCACTTGCGGGTGCTCTGGCACTTGGGGCCTCGGTGGCCCAAGCCGCTGACGATGTCAGCTTGCAGCTGAAATGGGTGACCCAGGCGCAGTTTGCGGGTTACTATGTGGCGCTGGACAAGGGATTTTACAGTGAGGAAGACCTGAATGTGACGATTAAGCCGGGTGGCCCTGATATTGCACCGGCGCAAGTTATCGCGGGTGGCGGGGCTGATGTGGTTCTGGACTGGATGCCCTCTGCATTGGCGTCACGCGAAAAGGGTCTGGATCTGGTAAACATCGCGCAACCGTTCAAAACATCTGGCATGATGCTAACCTGTCGTAAGGATGCAGGGGTTTCATCGGCTGCGGATTTTGCCGGTAAAACGCTGGGTGTCTGGTTCTTCGGTAATGAATATCCGTTCCTGAGCTGGATGAGCCAGGAGGGCATTTCGACCGATGGTGGCGATGATGGGGTGACGGTTCTGAAACAGGGCTTTAACGTTGATCCGATTTTGCAAGGTCAGGCGGCTTGTGTGTCTACTATGACATATAACGAATATTGGCAGATTATTGATGCGGGGCTAACTGCGGATGATTTGGTGGTGTTCAAGTATGAAGACCAAGGCGTGGCAACACTTGAAGACGGCATGTATGTTCTGGGTGAGAACCTGAAAGATGCGGCGTTCAAGGATAAGATGGTACGTTTCGTGCGCGCGTCAATGAAGGGCTGGAAATATGCAGAAAGCCACCCTGATGAAGCGGCTGGTATTGTGCTGGACAATGATGCGTCAGGTGCGCAAACCGAAGAGCATCAAAGACGCATGATGCGTGAGATTGCCAAGCTGACGGCTGGCTCTAACGGTACGCTTGATCCGGCAGATTTTCAAAGGACTGTGGACAGTCTGTTAGGTGGCGGTTCTGATCCTGTGATCACCAAGCAACCGGTTGGTGCTTGGACACATGAGATCACGGATGCTGCACTGAACTGATCTGCATGTAAGTTTTGAAAAAATGCGTCACGTTTTTGCGTGGCGCATTTCTTGTTTGAAAAGCATTAATGTGATTTGATAGAAGAATAGTACTGCTGAATGGGGGGAGTATGCTTTATTCTGGTTTAAGGGTTTTACTGATAATGTTGGGTTTTGTCCCGTTTCTGGCTGGGGCAGCCCGTGCCGCTGAATTCAAGTTTCCAGAGAGAAGTTTTGGCCAGTTGTTACTGGTTCCCAACCAAACCACGGGTGGTAATGATGCGCTGATTACGGCCCAAAAGGGCGGCGCCTTTGAACCAATATCAGAGTTCAATGCGGATGACCGTTATCGCCAATTCGGAGCACCGATTGCGCGATTGGATATGTTGTTGGAAGATGGCAGCGGGGAGCGGTATGTCTCTACCTGCACTGCCAATCTGATCGCGGTGGATATTTTGCTGACCAATTACCACTGTATTCCGGGCATGGAAAAGGGCGTGAATGTGATACGATCCATTGCCGTGTTTGATTATCTGCGCGAAGATCAGGACGATGCGCCAAGTTATGAGGTGGATGTGACGCCTATTGCGGCAAGCTATGATAAGGATTTTGCACTGTTGCGGGTGCAAGATAATCCGGGTGACAGGTTTGGTTACTTTAAATTAAAACCGCACAAGGCCAAAGCCAACCAATCGTTGTTTATCATCCACCATCCTGCAGGCATGCCTAAGCGGCTGACGCGGTTTCGCTGCAAGGCCTATGCGCCTGAACCCTATGCGCAGGTTTATTTCCGGCACCGTTGCGATACATTGGGGGGCAGTTCCGGCTCATTGATATTCAATCTGAACTTTGAGGTGGTGGCCCTGCACAACCAAGGTGGGCTGACACAGGATTCGCAGAGTTCTTTTAACCGTGGTATTTCGGTTTTTTCTTTGATGGAGAATGAGGATTTTTCCGCTTTTTTATCCAAGCCGGCAGGCACTGTTACGAAACAACCGGAACCGCCTAAACCCGCAGTGCAGACATCTGGCCACAATCCATTGCCGTTGCGAGCATCAGCGCAATGTGATGCTGTGGCTTCGGGCCGTATATGTGCGTCTTCGATGTTAGCCCCGCAAGGGTCGGGGAAGTATAATTACCGGATGAAAAACCTGACGCGCAAGGATGGTGCGGCTTGGGTGGAAAATAAACCTGATTACGGAAGAGGTGAATGGCTGTTGTTTGACTTTGGTTCGGAAAAACCTGTTTCAAGCATCACGTTTAATAATGGGTATACACGGACTGAGAAAACTTTTCGATCCAACAGCCGTGTGGCAAAGCTGACGGTTGAATTGTCAACCGGTGCACGGTTTCAGGTTGGCTTGCAAGATATGATGGCGACGCAAAGTTTTAGATTTCCAGAGCAGGTCAATGTGACATGGGCCAAGCTGACGATTGACGATGTTTTTAAGGGTAGCAAGTATTCTGACACGGCACTGTCTTATGTGGGGTTTCAGTAAATCTAGCCTTTGCGTGAAAATGGATCGGCTGGCGTGTGCAAACGCAGGTGCCGTATGAAGGCGCGCGCGACCCGTGGCAGCGGGCGTTGGGCCGAGGTGGCGAAATAACTGCGGTATTCAATTTGTGAAGCGAAGGGGCGGAAGATCAGATCATCTGATCGGTAGTGGTAGACCGGAAAAGGGTTAACCACCGCAAGACCCAAGCCCTCTTTGGCAAGATCGACGGCGGCAAAAGATGTAGAGACCTCGGCTACGATGCGCGGTGTGCTGCGCGATTGGCTGAGGATTTTATCAAGCTGGGTGCGTCTTGCATGGCGGTAGGTCAGTGCGATGAACGGTTGGTTGTTCAGGTCTTGCGGGTGGATTTCCGGCTTTTGTGCCAGCGGGTGATCGGATACCATGGCGCAAACCGCATTTGAGATGCGATAGGGCAGTAGCTTGACCCCATCACGGCTAAGTTCTACGCCTGTGACACCCAGATCAAAGCGGTCATCAAGGATGCCGCGGATCACCTCGTCTGATGTGTTGACTTCCAGGCTGACATAGAAATGCGGGTTTGCGGTCAGGAAGCTGGTGATGTGGGCGACCAGAAAACGGTGGGCATAAGTGGGCGGTGCGATGATGCGCAGGGTTTCTTGCACCGGGATTGTGGGGCCGTCGATACGGTCTAATGCAGCAAAGAGTGGGTCTAATCGGCGGTTTAGGCGCACTGCTTCTTGTGTTGGGCGCAAGCGGCCAGCCTCGCGTTCAAACAGCATGTTTCCGGTGCGGGCCTCAAGGCTGGCAATCGAGCGGCTGATAGCGGATTGTGACAGGCCAAGTTGTTGGGCAGCAGCGGTTGTAGTGCCGCCCTGCATCAGGGCGCGCAGGGCTTGGTATTCGGGTAGGCTGTGCCAGGATTTGGCGGGCATGGTTGTGTCCTTTGCGGAATCCTCATAGTCATATGATTATATCTCATAGTATTTCACCTTGTCCATGAGCTATTCTAATGTAGGCTGGCGACTTAAGTTTTAGTAGGGGCGTGCTTTGGCTGATCATTTGACACCTGGTATTTTTGACGGACATAACGATGTGTTGTTGAAAATTTACCGCGCGGGCGGGCTTTCCGCGACGGATACCTTTGCGACAGGGCGCGACGGGGCAATTGATCTTGTGAAAGCAAAGGCGGGTGGTTTTTCCGGTGGTTTTTTCGCAGTATTCATTCCCTCACCGATAGATCGCGATGAAAAAGTCGATGCGATGAGTCAGCCAAGCTATGATTTGCCTTTGCCCGAACCGATTGACTGGGAAGATGCGTTGCCAGTGGCAATGTCACAGGCGGCAATTCTGTTTGATCTGGAAAAGCGCGGTTGCCTGAAGGTTTGCCGCAGCGTGGCGGATATTCGTGGTGCTATGGCCGCAGGGATGATGGCAGCGATCTTTCATATTGAAGGGGCCGAAGCAATTGACCCTGATTTGCACACATTAGAGGTGCTCTATCAGGCGGGTTTGCGGTCATTGGGCCCAGTGTGGAGCCGTGAGACTATTTTTGGTCACGGGGTGCCGTTTCGCTACCCTAGCAGTCCAGACATTGGTGATGGATTGACTAATCACGGGTTGCGCTTGCTGAAACGCTGTAATGAGCTGGGGATCATGTTTGATCTGTCGCATCTTAATGAAGCGGGTTTTTGGGATGTGGCACGGCACTCGACAATGCCGCTGGTGGCCACGCATTCCAATGTGCACGCGATATGTACGCATTCGCGCAATCTGACCGACAAGCAACTGGCTGCAATCCGTGAAAGCGACGGTATCGTCGGCTTGAATTTTGCCGCGGCTTTCTTGCGTGATGACGGGCGGATGCTGGCGGATGTGCCGCTTTCACAGATGCTGCGGCATCTGGATTATCTGATTGAGCATTTGGGCGAAGACCGTGTTGGTCTTGGCTCGGATTATGACGGGGCGATTGTGCCACAGGATGTAACAACTGTAGCTGATCTGCCCAATTTAAGACAGGCGATGGTAGAGCATGGGTTTGACGACACGTTAATGACCAAGCTTTGCCACGGAAACTGGTTGCGCGTTCTGGAGAAAACTTGGGGGGCATAACCCCTGTGTTAGCGCGCGGCATAACATGAAACCAATAGGAGAGGTTCTAACTATGAATGCTTTTAACAGACTACTGATGGGTACGGCGATCGGCCTTGCTGTCAGTGTAACATCTATCGCGGCATTTGCCGAAACACCGGGCAATATGCTGGTGATCGCCAACCGTATTGACGACATCACAACGCTTGATCCGGCTGAAAGTTTTGAGTTTGCGGGTTCTGATGTAAGCCGCAATATTTACGGCAAGCTGGTCAACTTTGATCCGCTGAACCTGGACGCGGGCTATGCGCCTGATCTGGCGGAAAGCTGGACCGTTTCCGAGGATGGCATGACCATCACATTCACTATGCGTGAAGGTGTTACGTTCCATTCGGGCAATCCTGTGCGCGCGGAAGACGCCGCATTTTCATTACGCCGCGCGGTTATTTTGAACAAAACACCATCGTTCATTCTGACCCAGTTCGGCTTTACTGCCGACAATGCCAATGACACGATCAAGGTTGACGGCAACACTGTTTCGATCACAACTGACAAGCGTTATGCGACGTCTTTCGTGTTGAACTGTCTGACATCCACCATCGGCGGTATTGTTGATAAAGAAACTGTTATGGCCAACGAAGCTGATGGCGATATGGGCAACACATGGTTGAAAACCAATTCAGCCGGATCAGGTGCTTATTCACTGGTCAGCTGGAAACCGAATGAAAGTGTAACACTGGTATCCAACAAAGATTTCTACGCGGGCGCCCCTGCGATGGAACGTGTGATTGTACGTCACGTACAAGAAAGTGCGACCCAGCGTTTGATGCTGGAACGTGGTGACATTGATGTCGCCCGCAATCTGAACCCTGAAGATATTGCAGGCGCACGCGGTGGTGCCGGTATTGCGATTGATGACGAACTGCGCGGTCGTTTGATGTATATCTCACTGAACCAGAAACACCCTGAGCTATCCAAGCCTAAAGTACGTCAGGCAATCAAGTATCTGATCGACTATAAAGGCATGCAAGACAGCTTCCTGAAGGGTCAGTATGTGATCCACCAGAACTTCTTGCCGGCGACTTATCTGGGTGCGGTGAACGAAAATCCGTTCAGCCTGAACATCGAGAAAGCCAAAGCCTTGTTGGCAGAGGCCGGTGTTTCCGGATTAGAGCTGGAGGTTGGTGTACGTGAAGCGCAAGAACGCGTGGAAATCACACAATCCTTGCAAAATATCTGGGCTAAAGCGGGTATCAAGCTGAATATCACCGTAGGGACTGCCAAGCAAATTCTGGGCCGTTACCGCGCACGTGAGCTGGATGTGTACATGGGTGCCTGGGGTCCAGACTATCCTGATCCCCACACCAATGCAGGCACATTTGCGTTTAATCCTGTGAACACGGATGAGGCCAAAGCCACAGGCCTGTTGGCTTGGCGCAATGCTTGGGATACGGGCGGATTGACAGCTAAGGTTGACGCCGCTGTTGTTGAAGGCGACCGTGATGTTCGGGCCAAGATGTATCAGGACATTCAGGCTGAATTCCGCAATATCTCACCCTTTGCGGTGATGTTCCAGAAGATTGAACAAACTGGTCGCAGCGAAGCGGTTCACAACCTTAATCTTGGTGGTGCGATTACAGCTGTTTCTTACTGGCCTGTGACGAAGTAAATGGCGGTGGCCAATAATAACGGGGGGGCGCACGACCGTGCGCCTTTCCCACCTTGGATCCTGACCACGCTACGTACAATCGGCTCTATTGCTGTGACCATGCTGGGTCTGATGTTTATAACCTTCATCATCGGCCGCGTGATGCCGATCGACCCTGTTCTGGCAATTGTCGGTGAACAGGCGTCAAAATCGACCTATGATGCAGCTTATCAACAACTAGGGCTTGATCGGCCCATACTGGTGCAGTTTTTCTATTATGTATGGGATGTGCTGCACGGTGATTTTGGCGACTCATTGTTGAATGCGCGCCCCGTGGTGGACGACATCAAACGGGTGTTTCCTGCCACGATGGAACTGGCCACCCTTGGGGTGACCATGGGCATTGTGCTGGGCGTGCCATTGGGCGTGATTGCCGCCGTTAAGCGCGGTTCTTGGATTGATCAGATTGCACGTGTTGTGGCCCTTGTCGGCTATTCAATGCCGATTTTCTGGCTGGGCCTGATGGGCCTTTTGGTATTTTACGGCATTTTGGGCTGGGTCGGGGGACCGGGCCGTGTGGGTATTTTCTATGTGGATGTAGTGCCATCTGTGACCGGGATGATCCTTGTGGACAGTATTCTGGATGGTAATTGGGAGGTGTTCAAGGATGCGTTCAGCCATATTGTGCTACCTGCTTCGATCCTGGGCTACTATTCACTGGCCTATATCAGCAGGATGACGCGGTCTTTTATGTTGGAACAGATGAGTGCGGAATATATTGTGACCGCGCGGGTCAAGGGTATGTCAGAGGCCGCTGTGATTTGGCGTCATGCATTCAAGAACATCCGTGTGCAGTTGATTACGGTGATAGCACTCAGTTATGCCAACCTGCTGGAAGGCTCTGTTTTGACCGAAATAATCTTTTCCTGGCCAGGTATTGGGCAATATATCACGACAGCGCTTTTATCAGCCGATATGAATGCAGTACTTGGCGGTACTGTGGTTGTCGGATTGGTGTTTGTACTGCTGAATATTTTCTCTGACCTGCTTTACAAGGTCTTTGATCCACGTGCGAAATAGGGGCTGGATATGAGCGAGACACAAAGTTTACGTGCGTGGTTACTGACCGATACACCGACCTCGCGCAGACATGCGAAATTTGCCGCCGCTTATCAGGGCTGGCTGTCGTTCCGATCCAACACCATGGCGATGATCGGGCTGGGAATTTTGATCTTTTTGATTTTTGTGGCGATAGCGGCCCCGTTGCTGGCCCCGCATGATCCGTTTGAACAAACCCTGAGTAATCGTTTGCAGGGCCTGAATTCTGACGGGCATATTCTTGGTACGGATAGTTTGGGGCGCGATATTCTAAGCCGTCTGATTTACGGCTCTCGCATTACGCTGTTTATCGTTGGCCTTGTTGCCCTAATCGCCCCCATCACAGGACTGTTGGTGGGTACGGTTGCGGGTTATGTCGGTGGCTGGACAGATACCGTATTGATGCGGATCACGGATATTTTTCTGGCGTTTCCACGTCTGGTTTTGGCATTGGCCTTTGTCGCAGCCTTAGGTGCTGGCATTGAAAACGCGGTGTTGGCAATCTCTTTGACTGCATGGCCGCCTTACGCGCGGATGGCGCGCGCCGAGACGCTGACCATACGTTCAAGCGATTATATCAGTGCAATACAATTGCAAGGTGCCGGGCCTTTGCAGATCATCACCAAACACATCTGGCCATTGTGCATATCATCGCTGATTGTGCGGGTTACACTGGATATGGCGGGCATTATTCTAGCTGCTGCGGGTCTTGGGTTTTTGGGTCTTGGTGCGCAACCACCCAGCCCTGAATGGGGTGCTATGATTTCCGAAGGCCGCCGGTTTATTCTGGATAGTTGGTGGGTGGCCACGGTGCCGGGCTTGGCAATTTTCACTGTGTCGCTAGCGTTCAATCTGCTGGGTGACGGGCTGCGCGATGTACTTGATCCGAAGGATGCCGAGAAATGACGCTTCTGGATGTTGAAAATCTTTGGGTAAAATTTCCGTCCCGCCACGGGGTGTTCGATGCGGTGCGCGGTGTTTCGTTCACGTTGGGCAAAGAACGTTTGGGGATTGTGGGCGAAAGCGGGTCAGGTAAATCGCTGACGGGGCGTGCGATTTTAAAACTTATCCGCCCGCCTGGGATTATGACGGCTGATCAGATATCGCTGCAAGGCGAGGACTTGATGCAGAAGTCTGAAAAAGAAATGCAAGCGGTGCGTGGACGACGGATTTCTATGGTGATGCAAGACCCTAAATTTTCGCTGAACCCAGTGATGACCATTGGCGAGCAGATCATGGAAGCGTACCGGCTGCATAATGCGGTAGGAAAAAAGGCCGCGTTTGCCAAAGCGGTTGAGATGCTGGAAGCGGTTTCGATCCGTAATCCTGAACGCGTGATGCGGGCCTATCCACATGAAATGTCGGGCGGTATGGGGCAACGTATCATGATTGCAATGATGTTGATCCCGAACCCGCAGATACTGATCGCAGATGAACCGACTTCGGCATTGGATGTATCTGTGCAACGCCAAGTACTTGATATTATGGATAATCTTGTGAAAGAACGCGGCATGGGGCTAATTTTTATTAGCCACGATCTGAACCTGGTTGCCGATTTCTGTGACCGTGTGCTGATCATGTATGCGGGTAGAATTGTAGAGGTCTGTGACGCGGACAAGCTGCGTGAAGCAAAGCATCCTTATACCCAAGGGCTGCTGAATTCGCTGCCACGCCTTGATGAACCTTGTGATCGCTTGAAAGTGTTGCAACGCGACCCGGCATGGTCGGATGTCCCAAGTGTGAGTGGCCGGATATGACAATGATAAGCGTTGAAAATTTGAACGTCTGGTTCGGCACGGGCCGCGACCGTGTTGATGCGGTCAAAGGGGCTACATTTGCGGTGAAACGCGGTGATAGCTTTGGGCTGGTGGGCGAAAGCGGGTCGGGCAAATCGACGATCCTGCGCGCGATCACCGGGCTTGCGCCTGGTTGGAACGGGGTGATTACGGTTGACGGGCAAGTGATTGAAGGGCCACGTGAAAAGGCGTTCTATAAAAAAGTGCAAATGGTGTTTCAAGACCCCTATGCATCGTTACATCCGCGCCATTCAGTGGATCAGGTGCTGGGCGAAACCCTGCAACTTCACGGCTTTACCGATATTGACGCTTGCGTGGTCAAATTGCTGGATGATGTGGGGCTGGGCGGAAAGTTTCGTTTCCGCTATCCGCACCAATTGTCAGGCGGGCAACGCCAGCGGGTGGCAATAGCGCGGGCGCTGGCGCCTGAACCTGAAATTTTGCTGCTGGATGAACCGACCTCGGCACTGGATGTGTCGGTGCAGGCGGAAATCCTGAACCTGCTGGCGGATTTGCGTGAAGAACACGGGCTGACTTATGTGATGGTATCGCATGATCTGTCGGTTGTGGGCCATATGTGTGATCAGTTGGCAGTGATGAAAGACGGCGAGATTGTTGAGATTATGGGGGTGGATGCTTTACGCAACATGCAAGCAAAACACCCTTATTCGCAACATTTGCTGGAAGCTTCGGTTTAAACCGTGGTGGATTATTCTAAGCTGATAGATGGTCAGACCTGGGGTTTTATCCGAGAGGCTGAAAGCTATTATCCCCTCGATACGATCAACCTGACGATTGCAGGCCAAAGACAGGTGTATGACAAGCTGTGTTGCGGGTTTTACAACGGCCGCCCTGAAGGGGTTGAAGCACGGGATTGTGTTGCAAACGGTGTGCCAGTGCGGTGTTATCGCATGGCAGATGGGCCTGCAAAAGCTGTGGTTCTATATTGTCATGGCGGCGGTTATGTAGTTGGCAGTCTGAACAGCCATGATGATGTTTGCGCCGAGATTTGCGGGCGCACGGGCTTTACTGTGGTATCGGTGGATTATCGTTTGGCCCCGGAACACCTGCACCCTGCGGCTTATGAGGATTGTCTGGCGGCGTATCATTGGATTGTGCACGAATATGATCTGCCTGTGGTCTTGGCAGGTGATAGTGCCGGTGGAAATCTGGCAGCGGCTGTGGGCCATGCGATGCGCGATGCTTTGGGTATGGTTTTGATTTATCCGACTTTGGGGGAATATAAGGATTGCGGGTCTTATGTGGATCACGCCAATGCACCTTTGTTGACCCGTGCTGATATGGATTTTTATGAAACGATAAGAACGCCTAAGGCAGGTGTTGTAAAAGATTTCACTTATGCGCCTTTACTGGATCGTGATTTTTCGGGATTGCCGCCGATCGTTGCTGTCTCGGCTGAATGTGATCCGCTTTGTGATGATGGTGAGGATTATTGTGCGACGGTACAAAATGCTGGCGGGCAGGCGATTTGGGTGAAGGAAACCGGGCTGGTGCATGGGTACTTGCGGGCGCGTCATACGGTTGACCGGGCGCGCAACAGCTTTTCACGGGTGGTTGCGGCAATTGATGCATTCGGGCACAGACGGTCTATCAGTTACGAAGAATTGATGGATATCGGTGACTGATCCTTTGGGATTTCTCTTGATCCATCCCTTAAACCTTTTATGGTTTTGACAAGGATCAGGGAGTTTTTAGAAACATGGCGCAATCGGCAAATGACTGGCGTGCTGCATTTGAGGCAAACACCGTTGATTTGACATTAGTGATTGCACTGGACGTGTCTTACAGCGTTGATGCGGCAGAATTTCAATTGATGCGCGACGGGTTGGCCGCGGCCCTGGACAGTGCAGAGGTGGAAGCGGCTTTGCTGAGCGGCCTGCACGGGGTAATTTTGATCAATGTGGTGCAATGGTCTGGGTTTCAGGAACAAGATACAACCGTGAAATGGCGCCGTGTTAGCGGGCGGTTTGATCTAGCGGCTTTGGCAGATGAAATTCGGGTGATGAGGCGGCGTTATATGGGCGGTGCCACGGATATTGGCGGGGCGTTAAGCTATTGTCATGACGTAATCAAAACAGCACCCGAAGGCAGTATCAGGCAAGTGATTGATCTGGTGGCGGATGGTGCGAATAACGTGAACTTCGGTCCGCATTTTATACGCGATATTATTGTGCCTGACAGGATTATCATTAATGGACTTGCTATTACCAATGAGGTTGACGGGTTAGTTGATTACTTCAAAGAGAATATTATTGGCGGCAATGGGGCTTTTGTAGAAGCCGCCGCAGAATATGCTGATTTTGAGCGCGCGATGCTGCGAAAACTGGTGCGAGAGACACAAAGCCTGATGTCATAGATTAGGCGCCGTTTTTGTCATAAATTCGTGCATACATCTATTGCAATTACCGTGCCGAACTGACTAAGCTCTCACCAAACTACCCTTACTCTGATTTGAAAATGGAATGTAGCTAATGCGATACGTGAAAGCGGAAAATGCGGCTGATGCGGTTCAGTTGTTGCAAGATGAGACGGGCATTGCCCGTGTGCTTGCGGGTGGCACAGATGTGCTGGTGCAGTTGAAGGCAGGTATGTTGGAACCTGACTTGCTTGTTGATATTAAAAACATTGAAGGCATCAAGGATATTGTGGCTGAAGATGGTGGTTACCGTATTGGTGCGGCTGTTTCCGGGGCAGAGTTGGGCGAACATGCAGGTGTTGTTGCTTTATGGCCGGGTGTTGTTGAAGGGTTTGAACTGATCGGTTCAACCCAAGTGCAAGGGCGCGCGACAATGACGGGCAACCTATGCAATGGCTCACCTGCGGCGGACAGTGTGCCGGGGCTGATTGCGGCGAATGCGGTTGTGCGTATTGCCGGGCCTGACGGGACACGTGATTGTGCAGTGATTGATATACCTGTGTCGCCTGGAAAAATTTCGCTGGGACAGGGCGAGTTTATCACCTCGATCTTTTTACCCAAACGCCCCGAACGGGCGTCAGACGCTTATTTGCGGTTTATTCCGCGCACTGAAATGGACATTGCGGTTGCAGCGGCCGGCGTCAGCTTGGAACTAGATGCGGATGGTACCTGTACCGCTGCGCGGGTTTCGTTGGGGGCGGTGGCACCAACTGTTTTGTTGGTTGAAGGTGCTGCAAATGCGATCATTGGCACTAAGCTGGATGCGGCGGCGCTTGCAGCATTATCCGCTGCCTGTTCCGCAGTTTGCAACCCGATTGATGATAAACGCGGCACCATAGAGTTTCGCACAGAAATCGCTGGCGTTTTGGCAAAACGTGCAGCCCTGATTGCCTATAAACGGGCAGGAGGCCAATCATGAAAAATATCCATGTATCCACCACAATAAATGGTGACCCGACCGAGTTTATCTGTGCACCCGACGAAAGTTTGCTGGATGTTCTGCGCGAACGTTTGCGGCTGACAGGATCAAAAGAAGGTTGCGGCAGCGGCGATTGTGGCGCCTGTAGTGTTATGGTTGACGGGCGGCTGGTCTGTTCCTGCCTTGTGCTGGGGGCCGAGGCTGAAGGTGTTGAAGTTGAGACCATTGAAGGCATGGCAGATGGTGATGATTTGCACCCGCTGCAAAAACATTTCATTAATGGCGCGGCTTTGCAATGCGGGGTGTGTACGCCCGGTATTTTGGTTGCAGCTAAGGCATTGCTGAAAAAAAATCCGAACCCGACAGATACCGAAGTGCGTTATTGGTTGGCCGGAAACCTGTGCCGATGCACGGGGTATGACAAGATAATCAAAGCGGTTCAGGCCGCAGCGGCAGAAATGCGGGGGGCGTAATCATGGCTTTGGATGAACACAAAAAACGGATATTTAAACTGATCGGTACACGGCCGCCACGCCCTGATGGGGTTGATAAGGTTACGGGCCGCGCGATGTATGGTGCCGATGCTACGGCACCTGGTATGCTGACAGGGCGCATTTTACGTAGCCCGCATGCGCACGCAAGGATCAAGTCGATTGACACATCGGCGGCCGAGGCTTTGAACGGGGTTAAAGCGGTTGTGACTTCTGCTGATTTTGGCTTGCCGGAAGATGAGTCTGTACGTGATGTGCAGGATAACTGCATGGCGCGTGAAAAGGTGCTTTATGACGGGCATGCAGTGGCGGCAGTGGCTGCGATCAATGTATCGGTAGCAAAGCAAGCGTTGAAACTGATCAAGGTGGAATACGAGATTTTGGCGCATGTCACAGATGTGGATGCGGCGATGCAAGCGGATGCGCCTGTTGTATTGGCAGGCCGCGCAATGGATGATTTGCCCAAAGGTATGTCTGAAAATGTAACCCATCACTTTGAATTTGGTCATGGCGATATGGAAGCGGGCTTTGCCAAAGCTGACAAAATCATTGAGCGTAGTTTCAAAACCGCGGCAACCCATCAGGGCTATATTGAACCACACGCCTGTTTGGCCACAATGGGTAGCGACGGCA
Organism: uncultured Amylibacter sp.; assembly: GCA_964195605.1. GTDB lineage: Bacteria > Pseudomonadota > Alphaproteobacteria > Rhodobacterales > Rhodobacteraceae > Amylibacter. The sequence goes on along the minus strand of CAXMSA010000065.1, from coordinate 491 downwards.
AGGGTGAGCTTTGGGTTTGCACCCAAGGGCAGTATTATGTTCGCGAACTTTGTGCTGATATTATGGATATGGATACCAGCCAGCTGCGGGTGACCGCATCTGAAATTGGCGGTGGCTTTGGTGGCAAGACCACAGTGTTTATTGAACCTGTGGCGCTGGCTTTGTCGCGCAAATCAGGGCGGCCTGTGAAGCTGGTGATGAACCGTGAAGAAGTGTTTCGGGCCTCAGGGCCAACAGCATCGTCTTACGGCGGCCCATGCAACATTTCGCTATCAGGGCGGGGCGTTTCCAAGTGGAACGGTACAGTTTGGGGCGCAAAGTTCTTTTGCAGCTTATGATCTGGATGCGGTACAAACCATTGGTTGGAACACAATGACAAACCGCCCCAAAGAGGCCGCATATCGCGCCCCCGGTGCGCCGATGGCGATTTATGCCGTGGAAAGCGTTGTGGATGAGCTGTGTCAGGAACTGGGTCTTGATCCGTTGGAAAC
>CAXMSA010000064.1:0-14903 GCA_964195605.1 uncultured Amylibacter sp. | reverse complement strand
AATAGCCAGCGCGCGGGCCTAACTGAGTTCCCAGTTATTTTTAAAGCCACCATTGCCGCTAAGTGGTGTTGTTTCTGCATCATATGGCATCCACATAGAACGGCAGATTAACCCCAAGCGATGGCATAAACTTTACTCATCACTCTTACCACAGTAGTGATAGTGAGTGTTTATTTTGTACGCTTATTACGTGCAGCAAGTAGTTTCAAACGCAACGCATTGATCTTGATGAAGCCCGCCGCGTCTGCCTGATCATAAGCACCCGCATCATCTTCAAAGGTCACATGTTCTTCTGAATAAAGCGTGTCATCCGACCAGCGCGCTACCGTGTTCACAGAGCCCTTGTACAGCTTCAGACGAACAGTTCCGTTTACGTGCTTTTGGCTGGCATCAATTAAAGCCTGCAACATTTCACGTTCGGGGCTGTACCAGTAACCGTTATAAATCAGCTCGGCATATTTTGGCATCAGTTCGTCTTTCAGGTGGGCGGCCCCCCTGTCCAGCGTAATGGATTCAATCCCGCGATGTGCTTCAAGCATAATTGTGCCACCAGGTGTTTCATATATGCCGCGTGATTTCATGCCAACGTAACGGCCCTCAACAAGATCAAGGCGGCCAACGCCGTGTTTTCCACCAAGTTCGTTCAATGCGGTCAGCATTTCGGCAGGGCTTAAGGATTTCCCGTTCAATGCAACAGGATCGCCGTTTGCGTAAGTGATCTCAATCAACTCTGGCGTATTTGGCGCGTCTTCCGGACTTACTGTGCGTTGGTAAACATATTCCGGTGCTTCAATCGCAGGGTCTTCCAAAACTTTGCCCTCGGAAGAAGTGTGCAACAGGTTTGCATCAACAGAAAAAGGTGCTTCGCCGCGTTTGTCTTTAGCAATTGGAATTTGATGGTCTTCGGCAAACTCCAGCAGTTTTGTGCGGCTGGACAGATCCCATTCGCGCCAAGGGGCGATCACTTTAATGTCGGGGTTCAGCGCATAGGCAGAAAGCTCAAAACGTACCTGATCATTGCCTTTACCGGTGGCCCCGTGCGCAACTGCGTCAGCACCTGTTTCAGCGGCAATTTCAACCAGTCGTTTGGAAATTAACGGGCGGGCGATAGATGTGCCCAACAAATATAGGCCTTCATAAACCGCGTTTGCACGAAACATCGGGAATACAAAATCGCGTACAAATTCCTCGCGAACATCTTCGATATGTATATTTTCAGGTTTAATTCCCAGAAGCTCTGCTTTTTTGCGTGCAGGATCCAACTCTTCACCCTGACCCAGATCAGCGGTAAATGTGATGACTTCGCAATTATATTCGATTTGCAACCATTTCAAAATGATTGAGGTATCCAAACCACCTGAATAGGCTAAGACAACTTTTTTAGGTGCAGACATTGGTGCGACTCCGAAAATTAGTATGCGATTATGCGGGGTTTATTGGGTTTTAAGGGAACGGGCAAGCCTATTGGTAATCGCTGCCAAACCATTTTGTCAGGATTCTATTGTGGCTTTTAAAGTGGGGGTTTTGCGTTCAAAAAATGCGCTAAGCCCGCCTGTGGCGACCAGCAGAGCAAAAGCGCTTAAACGCCACAATAAAATCTGCTTGCGCATGATAACGGCAAAGATGGAGGGCGAGCTGGCTGCCGCCAAGTGGCGCCGCATTTAGCGGTTGTGTAAATGAGGCAAACAATAGCACTGACAGGATCAGTGTTTTAACCCAGTGTAACATACTATCCTCTGAACGATTTAATTCGTTTCGCTGTCGACAACATTAGGGGTTTTGTTAGAATGGCAAAAGTGGAAGTGCTGAAATGACGCAGCAAAGATATGGGTTTACAAAAATATGACAGATTTTCTGGAAAATGTTGCGAAAGCCACTTGTACTATGCGCGAATTGTTTCCTGAAACGCCGCTGCAAAAAAACGAATATTTGTCGAACCTTTATAGCGCGGAAATTTATTTGAAGCGTGAAGACTTGTCGCCTGTGCGGTCTTACAAAATTCGCGGTGCTTTTAATGCGATGCAAAAGGCATTGGCCAAAGCCGATAGCCCAAAGATGTTTGTTTGCGCCTCAGCGGGAAATCATGCGCAAGGCATGGCCTTTGCATGCCGCCATTTCGGGGTCAAAGGCGTTATTTTTATGCCTGTGACTACGCCAGGTCAAAAGGTGATAAAAACGGCGACTTTCGGCGGTAAATACATCGAGATTAGGCTTGAGGGCGATTATTTTGATGAAACGCTTGTTGCCGCAAAATCCTATGCCGCTGAAATGGGTGCAGGCTTTCTGCCACCATATGATTTACCTGATGTGATTGAGGGGCAAGCATCCATTGGGTTGGAGATCAGTCAACAAATATCAAAGCCTGTGGATTACATGGTGGTGCCCGTTGGCGGTGGTGGCCTTTCGTCAGGCCTGATTAAATATTATAATGCGGTGGGTTCCGGCCCTGAATTTCGTCTGGTAGAGCCAGAAGGTGCGCGCAGCCTATATACTGCTCTTGAACAGGGAAGGCTTGTGAAGCTTCCCATTGTGGATAATTTTGTAGATGGTGCCGCTGTTGCGCAAATCGGCGAGCACAACTTTGAGATTTTACGAAACGTTCCAAAAGAAAATCTAATCGGGGTGAATGAAGACAGACTTTGCACCACTATGCTGGAGCTTTTGAACCTTGAAGGTATTGTTTTAGAACCAGCAGGGGCGCTGACGGTTGATGCTTTGAAGGATATCGCACCGGAAATTGCCGGCAAACGTGTAATTTGTGTCACCTCTGGCGGTAATTTTGATTTTGAACGCCTGCCGGATGTTAAAGAGCGCGCGATGCGATCAGAAGGTTCAAAAAAATATATGATTTTACGCCTGCCGCAACGCCCAGGTGCCTTGAAGGATTTTTTGAGTTTACTTGGGCCGGATGATGATATTGCGCGGTTTGAGTATTTGAAAAAATCAGCACGTAACTTTGGCACTGTTTTGTTGGGCATTGAAACCAAATCGAAAAGTGGGTTTGAAGATTTGTTTGCCCGGATGGACCAGGCTGGCCTGTCTTATCGTGATATTACAGATGACGAAACTTTAGCGCAGTTCTTGATATGACGCAGATGTTAAATAAGCAAACCTTCGGGGATGCCACAGACCACCCCACGCTTTTAATTGTGCATGGTCTTTTTGGCTCTGGGCGAAACTGGCGTGCGATTGCCAAGCGCTTTAGCCGGGACCGGCAGGTTGTCACTGTTGACATGCGAAACCATGCGGGCAGCTTTTGGCATGACGATCATCGCTATTGCGATCTGGCCGATGATTTGGCGCATTGCCTGGCTGGCATTGAAGGGCCGGTTGATGTTTTAGGGCATTCGATGGGCGGTAAGGCTGTGATGGTTCTGGCTTTGCGTAGCCCATCGAATTTGAACAGGTTAATCGTGGCTGACATTGCCCCTTTCGCATATTCACATTCGCAAATGCCCAATATCACAGCGATGCGTGCTATGGATATTGCACGTGTTACGCGACGCTCTGAAGCAGATAAAATGTTGTCTAATCAGATTGCGGATGCTGCGACACGGGCATTTTTAGTGCAAAACTTGGAACTGTCTGAAAACGGTGCCCGTTGGACATTAAACCTAGATGCGCTTGCCAATAATATGGACGATATTATTGGGTTCCCGAATATAACGGGGACATTCCAAAACGCCACGTTGTTTGTAAAAGGGGGCCTGTCCGATTATGTGATGCCTGAACATTTACCGAAAATAAAACAGCTGTTTCCAAACCTGAACGTGCAAGAAATAGAAGGGGCGGGGCACTGGTTGCATGCTGAGAAACCGCAAGCCTTTATTAAAACAGTGGCGGATTTTATTGGGTAAAGAGTTTTTTATAAGCTGCTAGGTCTTAGTACATAGAAAACGTGCAAGAAAATCACGATCGCCTTCGTTACTAAGATGATCAAGCGCTTCTTCAAACCCATACCATTCAGTCTTATGAAATGGTTCCAGTGGTTCATGCTTTTTAAAAACTGGGCGGCACAGGTAAATATGGCATATTTTTTGCGCCCAAAACCCATATTCAGGCATGTGGGTAAACCGTTGATATGCCCCTAGGCGGCGGTCCACCTGAACCTTCCAGCCAGTTTCTTCCAGACACTCACGGTGCAAGGCATGAAGTGTGCTTTCGCCTGGGTCAATTCCCCCGCCGGGCAATTGAATTTCCACCTTTTCCAAGCTTTCGCGTGTCAGCATAATCTGGTGCTGATCCACAATGATCCCGTAAGCACCGGGGCGCGGTTTGTAATACACATCAGATCGAACAGATTGGCCATAACGTCTCATATAATCGACATACCCCAATTAACGTTAAATAACAGCTTGGAATTGCTCTTAATGCCAAAAGGTTTTATGGGAACAAAAACCTGAGGTTTAAAATGTCTGAAATTGAAGCAAAGATTGAATGGGATGACACTGTTTTGCCCTTCCAGCTGGATACATCGGATATCCGTGGGCGTGTAGCACGACTGGACGGATTGCTGAACACCATACTTGGTCAGCACAATTACCCACTGGAAGTGTCTGCCATGCTGGCCGAAGCGGTGGTGTTAACCGCTCTTATCGGCCAGACCATTAAATTGCGTTGGAAACTGTCTCTGCAAATTCGCGGCGACGGACCCATTCGTATTCTGGCCACTGATTACTACGGCCCGCAAAAAGAAGGCGAGCCTGCCCGTATTCGGGCCTATGCAAGCTTTGATGAAAGCCGTTTGGATGTTGAAAAAGGTACGCCTTTTGAAAAAATCGGCAAAGGTATTTTTGGTGTTATCATTGATCAAGGGCAAGGTATGACCCCTTATCAGGGTATGACACCACTTGCGGGTGGGTCATTAGCTGCATGTGCAAGTACATATTTTGCGCAATCGGAACAACTACCAACGGATTTTGCAATTTCTGTTGGTCAGTCATCTACAACGGATGAGCAAGATGAATGGCGTGCAGGTGGTATTATGGTGCAGATGATGCCTAAAGCATCACCTTACGTCAGTAATGCAGATGAAGCCAAAACACTGGATTTATTGCAGGCAGAGGATTTGCTGTCTGATGATATCAAAGATGGTTGGACACGTGCAATCGCACATTTGCAAACCGTAGACGAAACTGAACTTGTCGGGCCATTTGTCTCTCCGCAAACTTTGTTAACGCGCCTGTTTCATGAAGATCAGCCACGCATTTTCCCTGTGCAGACCGTTAAGTTCGGGTGTTCGTGCAGCCCGGAAAAGGTGCGCAATACAATGTCGATGTATTCAGCAAAAGACATTGAAAAAATGACAGCGGATAATGGCATGGTCACGGCCGATTGCCAGTTTTGTGGCACTCATTATGAGTTAGACCCGAAAACTTTGGGCTTTGACGCTAAGGCTTAGCTTGCAGATAACGTGTCTGTGGGCCATGAACGTATTATGGAACGGTTCAAGGCAAAAATTGATGCGATAGAAACTGCACTGGTTGGTGTGGAAAACAAAAAACCGTCATCGGATTTTGATCTTAACCAAGATCAGCCCAAGTTTAAACAGAGTGCGTTGCGCAATGCCGCGGTTTTAATCCCACTCATGGCAGGCCCCAATGGCCTGGAGGTTATCTTTACCAAACGATCCACAACGATGCGCAATCATCCAGGTCAAATTTCTTTTCCGGGCGGAAAACAAGATGCAACAGATACGTCATTAGCCCATACTGCTTTGCGTGAAGCAGAAGAGGAAATTGGCTTGGCGCAAGGGGATGTTAAGATGATTGGTGCTTTGCCAAAACATGTAACAGTGACCTCATTCCTTGTGCACCCATATGTGGGTTTGGTGCCTGAAGGCTTCGCGCCAAAGATATCAACTGATGAGGTTGATGAGGTTTTCACAACCCCTTTGGATCATCTGCTTTTGTCTGCGAATTATCAAATTGAGGGGCGTGTCTGGCAAGGACTGCAACGCCATTATTTTGCCGTTCCCTATGGACCTTATTATATCTGGGGGGCCACAGCGCGCATGTTGCGTATGCTGGCAGATATTCTGGAGAAACAAGATGCGCATTAAAGCGGATTGGTTGAAATCCAGTGGGTCTGCCGTGGTTTCTAATATGTTACAACAGGCAGGATATAAAATATATTTTGTAGGCGGTTGTGTGCGAAATGGCCTGTTGAATATACCTGTGAATGATATTGATATGGCAACCGATGCCTTGCCTGAAAAAGTCATGGCCCTTGCCAATGCGCATAATCTGCGCGTAATCCCAACGGGTATTGAACATGGTACCGTTACGTTTGTGATCAACGGTGAAACCGTGGAAGTGACCACATTTCGCAAAGATATTGCAACCGATGGTCGCCGTGCGGTTGTTGGGTTTTCCACATCCATTAAAGATGATGCCAAACGCCGTGATTTCACTATGAATGCGCTTTATGCCAATTTGGATGGCACAATTATAGACCCGTTAAGCGGGTTGGATGATCTACGGGCAAGACGTGTCAGATTTATTGAAGATCCAAATGCGCGTATCCGCGAAGATTATCTGCGTATCCTGCGTTTCTTTCGGTTTCATGCGCTTTATGGCGATCCTAATGCTGGTATTGATGCTGAAGCATTAGCTGCGTGTGCGCAAAATCTGGAAGGTATTAAAACCTTGTCAAAAGAACGCGTCGGTCATGAAATGCGTAAACTACTGGCCGCGGATGATCCCGCCCCTAGTATTGCTGCAATGGTGCAAACCGGCGTGTTGATGCAAGTGATGATAGGGGTGAACGTTACGTCTTTTGCGCCACTTATCCATTTAGAAAAGATCAGCAATACAAAGCCAAAGTGGATGCGAAGATTGCTTGTCCTTGGTGGTGATGATGTAAAAAACGCTTTGCGTCTTAGCAAGCAAGAGGCCAGACTTTTAGCGGCAATGCAAACTGTGGTGATAAATGCATCCACTCCAAGGGTTGCGGGTTATAAATTAGGTGCAGATGCAGGACGCGATGCCATGTTGGTTTTATCCGCTCATCTTGGCACAACAGTTCCAATAAACATGCAAGATGAAATAAACTTTGGCGCGCAAGTGGTGTTTCCAGTATCTGCCAGCGATCTTACCGACCAGTTTAGCGGCGCTGCGTTGGGGAATTGTCTAAGGCGATTAGAAGTGGCGTGGATTGATGCAAACTTGAGCCTTTCCAAAGATCACTTGTTGGCAATAAGTGATGATGCGGGCCAATGAGCGGCGCATTAGTAGGCCTTTCCGCGCTGTTAGTTTTCCGTTAACAGGCCATGACATGAGCGAAAAATTCAAAATAGACCGATTAAGCTGGCAGGGCGATGGCATTGCTACTGTGCGCAATGAGGATATTTATGTTCCGTTTGCTTTGGCAGGTGAGACGGCCGAAGGGGATATTGCGCATGGCATTTGTGAAAATGTGCGCATTTTAGAACCCGCGCCTGAACGTATCAAACCTGCATGCCGTCATTTCAAGAAATGCGGGGGGTGTATTTTACAGCATGCCAATGATGCGCTTTTGGCAGAGTGGAAAACCAAGCTGGTTCAAGATACATTAGCGCTTAATCATTTGGAAACCAGCTTCAGGCCCATTCAAGTATCACCTGCCCAAAGCCGTAGACGGGCCGTTTTTACGGGGCGTCGGACAAAAAAATCTGCGGAAGTGGGATTTCATAAACGTAATTCTGATATCCTGATCAATCTTCTGGAATGTCCGTTGATGCATCCGCAGATTATGCAAGGTTTCGATGCATATCGCGAAATTGCCCGGCTTGGCTGTTCGCGGAAAAACGAAGTGCGTATTGGGGCCACCGTTACGCAAAACGGGTTGGATGTGGATGTGGTTGATGCTAAAGAGCTTGAACCCAAACAAACGGAAACGCTGGCTCATATGGCTGCCACTTACGGCTTTGCGCGGATCAGTTGGAACGGTGAGGTTTTAGCCCAGCTTAATCCTCCAACGCAAAAATTTGGCCCAGCCCATGTTATTCCGCCAAGCGGTTCATTTTTGCAAGCCACACCACAAGGGGAACGCGCACTTGTTTCGGCTGCACTTGAAACCCTTACAGGGTGCAAACATGTGCTGGATTTATTCAGCGGTTCGGGTACTTTCACGCTTCCCTTGTCGCAAATTGCCGAAGTGCATGCAGTTGAAACCTTACCCGAAATGCTGGATGCTCTTAGCTTGGGATGGCGACAGGCGGCCGGTACAAAAGATGTGACAACCGAGATCCGCGATCTGTTCTATCGCCCGTTGTTACTGGATGAATTGAAAAAATACGATGGTGTTGTGATTGACCCGCCACGCGCGGGTGCATTGGAACAGGTCAAAATTTTAGCACAATCCAATGTCAGTAAAATATCATTTGTATCATGTAATCCGGCCACTTTTGCGCGGGATGCAAAAATTCTGATCAATGGCGGGTATGCATTGAATTGGGTGCAGGTAGTCGATCAGTTCCGTTGGTCAGCCCATGTGGAATTGGTGGCAGAGTTCGAACTTAAGCGCGCTTAGCCAGACTGGCGACGCCCAGAACGTCTAGTACTTTTGCTTCAATGTCTTTTGCATTCAGTGCTGCAACTTCATACATTTCTGCGGGTGAGTTCTGATCGATGAATGTATCGGGAAACACCATTGAACGCAGTTTTACATGTGTATCCATTAAGCCGCTTTCTGACATAAACTGCATCACATGACTGCCAAAACCACCTACAGAACCTTCTTCAATAGTGATCAAGGCTTCGTGGCTTGTGGCAAGGTCTGTGATCAGATCCTCATCCAGCGGTTTGGCAAAACGGGCATCTGCGATGGTGGGTTTGATACCTTTCGCGGCCAGACTTTCTGCCGCTTTCATCACCTCTTGCAAGCGCGTGCCAAAAGACAGGATTGCAACGCGGCTGCCATTTTGGATCATGCGGCCTTTGCCGATTTCCAAGACTTCGCCTTTTTCAGGGATTTCGACACCAATGCCTTCACCGCGCGGATAACGGAACGCACTTGGGCGGTCATTAATCGCAGTTGCGGTTGCAACCATATGAACAAGCTCAGCCTCGTCTGCGGCGGCCATCACCACAAAACCGGGCAGGTTTGCCAAAAAAGCGATGTCAAAACTACCCGCATGGGTCGGGCCGTCAGCCCCCACTAACCCTGCGCGGTCAATGGCGAAACGCACGGGCAAGCGTTGCAAGGCAACATCATGTACAACTTGGTCGTAACCGCGTTGCAGGAATGTGGAATACAACACACAAAACGGCTTCATGCCACCCGCAGCAAGGGCCGCACAAAAAGTGACACCATGCTGTTCGGCAATGCCCACATCAAAACAACGGCTGGGAAAGCGTTCGGCAAAAAGATCAAGCCCGGTGCCATCAGGCATTGCTGCGGTCACGGCTACGATTTTATCATCGGCAGTGGCTTCTTTGATCAAACTATCGGCGAAGACACGTGTGTAGCTGGGTGCATTGGATTTAGCTTTATGCTGTTTGCCGGATACCACATCAAACTTGCTAACGCCGTGGTATTTATCGGATGAGGCTTCAGCGGGGGCATAGCCCTTGCCTTTTTTTGTCAACACATGGATCAGCATCGGGCCTGTTGCACGTTGTTTTACAGTGCGCAATACATTCAAAATCTGTTCCATATCATGGCCGTCAATCGGGCCAACATAGGAAAAACCAAGCTGTTCAAACAAGGTGCCACCCACAGTCATATGCTTGACCATATCGCGGGCGCGTTTGGCACCATCCTGAAACGGCGGGGGCAAAAGTGAGACCGCACCTTTGGCGGCGGCTTTCAATTCCTGAAACGGCTCGCCTGCGTATAGTTTTGATAAATAGGATGACATCGCGCCCACGGGCGGGGCAATGGACATTTCATTGTCATTTAGGATGACAAACAGACGTTTGCCCAAATGGCCCGCATTATTCATTGCCTCATAGGCCATGCCTGCTGACATTGCTCCGTCGCCAATCACAGCTATTGCATCGCCCAGCCCGTGTTCAGGTGCGCCGCCCAGATCGCGGGCAACAGCAAAGCCAAGGGCTGCGGAAATTGAGGTAGAGCTGTGCGCGGCGCCAAACGGATCAAACGGGCTTTCGGTACGTTTGGTGAAACCAGACAAACCGTCCGGTTGGCGCAATGTGCGAATGCGATCACGCCGCCCTGTCAGGATTTTATGGGGGTAGCACTGGTGGCTGACATCCCAGATCAGGCGGTCTTTTGGCGTATCGAAAACCGCGTGAATGGCCGTGGTCAATTCAACGACGCCCAAACCTGCACCCAGGTGCCCACCGGTCTCTGAGACTGCCGAAATGGTTTCTTGGCGTAACTCATCAGCCACTTGGCGTAATTGCGCATTTGAGAGCTTCTTTAGGCTTTCTGGGCTAGTCACTTGATCCAGCAATGGGGTTTGTGGGCGTTCGTTACTCATGGGACATAACCCTTATTATTTGTCGCGTTCAATAACGTACTGGGCAACAGCACGCAATGGCACAGCTTTAATACCATATGGGGATAACACATCTTGGGCCTGTTCTACCAACACTTTAGCGCGTGCCTTGGCTGCATCCATGCCCAGAATTGAGACGAAGGTTGCTTTTCCTGCGTCTTGGTCTTTGTTTAACCGTTTACCTGTCGCTTGTGTATCGCCCTCAATATCCAGAATATCATCCTGAATTTGGAAAGCTAAACCCAGTGCATTTGCGTATTGGGAAAGTGCCGCTTTTGGTTGATTTGCCAAAACAGCACCTGCTTCGGTTGACCACTTGATCAAGGCCCCTGTTTTATTAGCTTGCAAATCCACGATCTGATCCAGTGTCAAAGGCGTTTTTGCTGTTTCCGCGGCAATATCCTGCATCTGCCCAAGAACCATTCCGTTTGCACCTGATGCATGGGTCAGGCCGCTGATTAGTTGAACCCGAATAGTGTCATTTTGGGCGGCGGCTTTTTGTGACAGAATTTCAAAGGCCAGTGTTTGCAAAGCATCACCTACCAGAACTGCCGTAGCCTCATCCCATTTCACATGCACAGTTGGCAGGCCGCGCCGAAGATCATCATCATCCATGCAGGGCAGGTCATCATGCACTAAAGAATAGGCGTGAATGCATTCTATTGCAGCCGCGCTGAACAGTGCCTGATTTGCATCAACACCAAACAAGTCTGCGGATTGCAAAACCAAAAATGCACGCAGGCGTTTGCCGCCATTTAAAACTGCGTGCCGCATAGGTTCTGCAATGGGTGTGCTTGCGGGCAAGGGCAGGCAATCGTCTAGCTTTGCTTCAACCAAAGCGACAGTTTGTGCCAGTTGAGTTCTGAGATCAAAAGACACAGGCCTTAACCCTCAACAGGTTTCAGGTTTTGCGGTTTACCATCCGGGCTAAGCGTAATTTGGGCGACTTTTTCTTCGGCGGCTTTCAGTTGCTCTTCGCAATGTTTTTTCAGCTCTGCACCGCGCTCATAAAGCTTGATCGAGTCGTCTAGCGCCACCTGACTGCTTTCCAGTTTGGATACGACAGTTTCCAGCTCGGCCATCGCCTGCTCAAAGCTCATTTCTGCCACAGGTTTATCACTCATTTAAAATCACTCCATCAAAACTTTTACATGTGCCGCAGTTGATGCAGCCAGCGCATCAAGATCATATCCGCCTTCAAGAGTCGAGACGAGACGGCCCTGACACAGCTCTTTTGCTGCAACTTTTAATTGTACTGTTGCCCATGCGAAATCATCTTCGGTGAAATTCAGATTAGCCAGCGGATCTGCGAAATGGGCATCAAATCCGGCTGAAATGAAAATCATTTCAGGTTTGTGGTGGTGTAATGCGGGTAATATGGAATGCTCAAAGGCTGCACGTAATGCATTGCCATCCGCGTTAGGGGTAAGCGGGATGTTCAAAATATTCCCTGATCCACCAGTTTCATGTGTGGCCCCTGAACCGGGGTAAAGTGGCATTTGATGGGTGGATATAAACAGAATACGATCATCATTCCAGGCCAGATCTTGAGTGCCATTGCCATGATGTACATCGAAATCCACAATCGCTACGCGTGAAAGCCCATGGTGATCCAACGCGTGTTTTGCCCCGATTACCACATTGCCAAATAGGCAAAACCCCATCGAAGTTGCGGTTTCCGCGTGGTGGCCAGGTGGGCGGATTGCGCAAAATGCATTATCGACAAGGCCTGCCATGACCATGTCTACAGCCTTCACATTAGCCCCAGCTGCCCGTAAAGCCGCATGAAAAGAGCCATTTGACATATGGGTATCACCATCCAACATTTTCCATCCATTGGCTGGTTCTGACGCTTTTACCCGATCAATGTAATCGGATGGATGGGCGCGCATTAGCTGGGCTGTTTCAGCTCAAGGGGCCTCAACAGGTTGCAAAGCGTCAAATGTATTGTTGCCTAAAGTGCTTAAGATTGCTTGCAAACGGGCAACCCGTTCGGGATGTCCCTCGGGGGTTACATGGTTTAAACAATCTGAATGGGTGATAAGGGCGGTTGTCATCGGCCTTAATCTGGTGCCAACATATACCCCGCACCGCGCACGGTCTGCAGATAACGTGGGTTTTTCGGGTCGTCTTCAATTTTGCGGCGTAACCGTGTGATTTGCACATCAACCGCGCGTTCCTGACTTTGGCCCGTATCACGGCCCAAATCCTCTACCAGTTTGCTGCGCGAAACTGATTGGTGGATTGCGCTTGAAAATATGCGCATCAAAGTGCTTTCCGTTGCGGTCAACCGTATCAGTTCTGTACCGCGCCAAATCTCACCACGTGATACATCATAATGCACATCCCCCAATTGCAGGGTCTTGGGTGGGATATCTATCGGAGTTTCCACGGGAACGCGGCGCAATATTGCGTTGATCCGCAACACCAGTTCTTTGGGTTCAAAAGGTTTGGTCAGATAATCATCAGCTCCTGCTTCCAGCCCCATAATACGCTCACCAGTTTCTGCTTTCGCGGTCAAAAGAAGAATCGGTGTGTTCAGTGTTTCACGTAGGGATTTTGTTAGCGTTATGCCGTCTTCATTGGGCATCATCACGTCAAGAACCAGCAGGTCAAACTCAAGTCCTTTCAGCAGCCGGCGCGCATGTGCGGCATCGCGCGCAGTGGTCACCCAAAACCCGTTTCGTGCTAGGAATTTTTGTAAAAGACCTCGGATACGTTCATCGTCATCAACGATAAGGATGTGGGCGTCGTTTATATTTGGTTGAGCCATTGTATCTTCCTAATCGAGATGGATTTTCATTTGCGGATCCATAATGTTTTGTAAAACAGTTCTGAACCCTTGTACAGCATCTGGGCCAGCGGCCTTGTATGCGGCCCGCATCCGCTTGCGTTGTGCTTCTGATAGGCGACGTTCCAGTTCTTGTCCTTCTTGTGTTAGTTGCAGGTTTCTTTCCCGCCGATCTTTTTTGCCTATTTTACTGTCCACAAGTTTGTCGATTACTAGTTGGCGTAAAACACGGTTAAGTGACTGCTTTGTTACACCTAGGATGTCCAATAATGTACTGACAGTTATATCCGGGTTACGTTGGATAAAATGCAATGCACGGTGATGTGCCCGCCCATATGTATAATTCTGCAAAATCTGATCTGGGTCAGAAGTGAAACCTTTATAAGCAAAAAACATCAGTTCGATGCCTTGCAACAACTGATCATCTGTCAGAAAAAGTAGGTTTTCTGCTTTTGCAGCATTTGAATGTCTTGTCATTTTATTTCACCCGATCACAAAAAGCCGTCGTCCTATTCAATATAAGTCAGCATTATTGACTTTCCAAGAATCGAATGCTAGCAAAATTATGATATATCGTAATTATCTAACGTACTATGTGGGGTTTAGGTAATAAAATTACAATCCTTAATGGAGAGGGACGTTAAAATGGCTGGCTCTTATGATGACCGCGACGGTCAAATTTGGTTGGATGGCAAACTTGTGCCTTGGCGCGATGCCAATGTGCACCTGCTAACACATGCAATGCATTACGCTTCATCTGTATTTGAAGGTGAGCGGGCGTATAATGGCAACATTTTCAAAAGCCGCCTGCATTCTGAACGACTGCTGAAATCCGGTGAATATATTGACGTGCCTATCCCTTATACTGTTGATGAAATTGAAGCTGCAAAATACGCTGTTATGAAAGCAAACGGGCTGACAGATGCGTATGTGCGGGTTCTTGCGTGGCGTGGTTCAGGAAATGACATGGGTGTCGCATCGCAAGCCAACCCGGTTAGAATGGCCGTGGCGGCATGGGAATGGGGTGCCTATTACGGTGACGCCAAAATCAAGGGTGCCAAGCTGGACATTTCCAAATGGAAACGCCCAAGCCCCGAAACAATCCCGTGTTTTGCCAAAGCATCTGGTCTTTATATGATTTGTACCATGGCCAAACATCAGGCCGAAGCCAAGGGTTGTTCCGATGCGATGATGTATGATTATCGCGGGTATGTTGCTGAAGCCACGGGCGCCAATCTGTTCTTCGTAAAAGACGGTGAAGTGCATACACCAAAACCCGATTGCTTTTTGAACGGCCTGACCCGCCAAACCGTTATCGGTATGCTTGAACAGAAGCAGATCAAGGTTAACGTGCGTCACATCATGCCTGAAGAACTGGAAAGTTTTGAGCAATGCTGGCTGACAGGCACTGCGGCTGAAGTTACCCCTGTGGGCCAAATCGGTGACTACAATTTTGAAGTTGGTGCCATGGCGCGTGATATTTCAGATAGCTATGAAAAACTGGTTCGGGAATAGGGCAATTCTTTTTCAGCAAAGCCAAAAACCAAAGTCGTTACCGTTATAAAAAAACCTGAAGATTTACTTCCAGCATTTCTCAAATGCTATGAAACTTCAAAAGGGGAATATAACACCAACAAGGCACTGCATGATTTTATTTCATGGCCAGAT
>CAXMSA010000063.1:0-14993 GCA_964195605.1 uncultured Amylibacter sp. | reverse complement strand
ACACTTTGGAATAAATTAAGAAAATTCGCAGAGTAATCCAATCACACCGTCTCAAAAAATCGTTAAGGGCAGCTTTGCCCTGCACAGCCGCCATTGAAGCTTATTACATTTATGAAATTTCTACTTTGTTTACGTGCTGAATCTAAACTGAAAACTGAAGCAATTGCACAGACTCACACGGTGAAACCAACTGATGTTACCCTTAAGCCGTATACTACGCCTGAGCCTTGTAGCAATTTCTCTATATGTGCTAAGCGGGATTACCCCGATTTCGCGCGCACATTGGCACGCTGGAAACGCCTGCCCTCATCTTGGGCCAGTACCAGCGTGTTATATTGTACGGTTTAGTGCTACCCTTGGGCATCACTTATCAAACAAAACCAGCTACCCATATTTGCAAATGATGACCCAACAGCATTGGGTCTGTCGCGTCTAGGATTAAATAGAATGATCCGGCAGAACCTAATCTCATTCGCTAGCCCCTTGAGTTATTCCCAATAGCAATGAATTATATTACCATAAGCGAATAGGTTTGGTTCAAATTAGGAGTGGTATATTGAGTGAAGAAGACTGGCATAAAGATCTGGCATCATTACAGGCAGAGGTACATCGCCTGAATCGTCACAATTTTATCCGCATGCATAATTCTACCCCGCGACTGATCTGGTTCAACTTCATGCGCGGTCTGGCCTTTGGTCTGGGCTCTGTGATCGGCGCCACGGTTTTGGTGTCGGTGCTGGTTTACCTGCTACGCGGCATTGATTTTATCCCGATCATTGGTGATTGGGCCACAGAAGTGCTGTCGATTATTACCGATCAGAAGGCGGATTAGCGAAGGGAATTTGAAACCTCAATCAGGTTGCCATCTGGATCACGGATATAAATCGAGATGATTTTGCCTGTAGCACCCGTGCGCCCAATCGGGCCTTCTTCAACCAGCACGCCACACGCTGTGAAATGCTTTTGCCAGACATCCAGCGGATCATCCGAGATAAAACAGACGTCTTGTGAACCTACAGTTGGTGCCTGCGCATTCGGTTTGAATTCGCTGCCCGCCTGATGCAGGTTGATTTTATTGGCACCAAAGCACAAGGCCCAGCGCACTGTGCCATCCGTAGGCTGAAACTGCTCAGCCGTCATCCCCAACACGCGGGTATAAAACGCAAGGCTGGCGTCAACGTCACGGGCCGTTAAAACAAAATGATCAATCTGGGTCAGTTTTGGCATAGTCAGATTTTGCCATATATCGCGGGCAACGCAAGGGCTATTCCATGTGCCAATCGACGGTGAAATTCTTAGGAAGATCAAACGATCCGCCAGTGGCAAAATCCGCCAGAACCTCACCCACTTTATGGGCAAGACCAAAGCCGATGGTAAAGGCGCCCATCGCACAATAAACGCCAGGCAAAGACGGCACAGGCCCCAACATCGGGTAACGACGGCGTGCTTTCGGGCGCACACCTGCCCAGCGTTGCAAGACCGGGGCTGCACCTAAACTGGGGAAAATGCCGCGGGCTTTAGCAATCACGGCTTCCAGTTTTTCATCAACAACATCAGCCGCATCCCAAATCTTTTCCGTGGTAGAGCCTACAGCCGTCACCCCGCCTGCGTGCGGAATAACATAAACTCCATCCGCATAAAGCTGCGGCGCATCCCCCAGATCACAATCCAGCAAAGCCGCCTGACCCTTCACCCCGGTTCCCGCAGGATAAGCAAGATACCCGTCGAGCAATGCAAAACCGCCCAGACCACCGGCCAGAATAATCGCATTCGCATAGCTTTGCCCCCAATTGCCAGAAACAACACCGCTTTCCAACTTGGTCACAATCTGCCCCGCATTGATTTCCACCCCCTGTTGCAAACAGGCCCGTGCAAGAGATGCAACTGCATTTGCTGGAAACATGCGGGCAGATAATGTATCATATGACACGCCCAAAGGGGCCGCCTTGGCAGGGATCATCGGGTGCGCTTCCAACACCTGCCATTGATACTGCCCCTGCCACAGATCTTTAGTATTTTCAGCACGTTTTTCGCACAGCACGCGGTCGCGTTCCGTCATAATAGGCATCACCCGCCCGATGCGCCCGTAGCCTGACGGCAGGCCCGATTTGGCGTCAACCGCGGCCCAAAAATCTTCTGCTGATGCAAGGGCCTCAAACTGAAACTGCTTCATCGCGTTCCAATCCTCAGGCACGTTTGGCGACATCGCACCAACCACGCCGCCACTGGCCCCCTGACCCACTCTGCCCGCTTCATAGATCGCAACTGTCTGCCCGCGCGCAGCACAAGCATAGGCACATGCCAAGCCCCAGATGCCGCCGCCGATCACAATCACATCCCGTTTGGACATTGGTTTTCCTTTGCAAGACTACCCGTTTGCTTTAATCCAAAGCCTTATGAGCGACCAGAGTAAATCGGCAGAATTAGAGTGGCGCGATGGGGTGATCCCTGTGGCAACCCAATTCGATGACCCTTATTTCAGTATAGATAATGGGCTAGCGGAAACCGCGCATGTATTTCTTGCAGGGAATAACCTACCCGAACGGTTTGTAGAAAGTTTTCACATCGCCGAACTTGGCTTTGGCACAGGATTAAACTTGTTGGCCGCATGGCAAATGTGGTTGAAGTCAGGTCAATCAGGCCGCTTGATCTACACCAGTTTTGAAGCTTACCCGATGGACATGCCTTCAATGCAAAAAGCCCTGTCGCACTGGCCAGAATTAAACGATTTGGCGCAAGAGATGCTGGATCAGTTGGCATCGGGTCATTTTGAATTAAACACCCCGACCTTATGCGCTAGGACCATCATTGGTGACGCGCGCAAAACCCTGCCTCAATGGCAAGGGCAAGCGGATGCGTGGTTTCTGGACGGTTTCAGCCCTGCCAAAAACCCCGAGCTATGGGAAGAAGGGCTGATGCAGGCCGTGGCTGACCATACCAAAACGGGCGGTAGTTTTGCCACATACACTGCCGCAGGCCATGTCAGACAAAGCTTGGCAAAGGCGGGGTTTAACGTCACAAGGGTCGCAGGTTATGGCCGCAAACGGCACATGACCACCGGCATTCTTTGAAAGACCACATATGGCTGAAAACAACCCCCGCCTAGGTATCATTTTAATGATCGCCACGACATTTGTGTTTGCGGTGCAAGACGGCGTATCGCGGCATTTGGCGGGGGAATATAACGTCTATATGGTGGTGATGGTCCGTTATTGGTTTTTTGCCGCCTTTGTGATCGCCTGGGCCAGAATGCAGCACGGATCAGTGCGCAAACTGGCAGCAACCAGCCAACCTTTCTTACAAATATTCCGCGCGCTTTTACTGATCGCCGAAATATGTGTGATGGTTCTGGGCTTTGTCTACCTTGGCCTGATCGAAAGCTACGCGATTTTCATCACTTATCCGCTGATCATCGCCGCCCTTTCAGGCATCATATTGGGTGAACATGTCGGCTGGCGCAGGTGGATTGCTATTCTTGTTGGCTTCATCGGTGTTCTGGTGATCCTGCAACCCGGCTTTCGTGTATTTTCCCCCTATGCGTTACTACCAATGGCCTCTGCCCTGATGTTCGCGCTTTATGGTCTGCTCACCCGTTTTGCCGCCCGCAAAGACAGCGCCGCAACCAGCTTTTTCTGGACAGGTGCCATTGGCGCTATCGGGATGACAGCAGTGGGCATATTTCACTGGCAACCAATGACAGCCAGCGATTGGGGCTGGATGGGGTTTTTATCAATCATGGGTGTATTAGGGCATTTTCTGCTGATCAAATGCTATGCAGTGGCCGAGGCCAGCACAGTGCAACCCTTCGCTTATCTGCAACTGGTGTTCGGTGGCGCATTGGGCTGGATGATCTTCAACGACGGCCTACGCTGGGGTACTGCCATAGGCGCCTTGATCGTTATCGCGGCAGGCCTGTTCACATTATGGCGTGAAAGGAAGGCAGCTAAAGCCTAATCTTTCAAAGCATCAAAGGCGCGACCATGTACCATCCAAGCGATACCAAAAGCAGCAAGTGCCAAAGCTTCAAACCAGAACGTCAAACGGTAACTATCCCACCATTCGTCACCAACCAGCCTTGGTAAAACCGCAATAGCCAGAATGGCAATGACAATTGCATAGCTACACCATCTGTAAATCCTGTTTCGTAAGGTTTTAACTGCGGTAAGCTGGCCTTGGCCCGTGCGATATTTCACCTCGTGATGGTCGCTTGCGAAAACATAAAACGAATACCATGCTAAAAAGATGAATAGTAACGCGGCACTACCCAGATGCACGTACCCCGACCATGCACTCGCCATGAAAAAATCAGGAAACACACCCGCTACCTTATCCGGCATATCCGTCAAAATACGCGCCTGCTGATTGTGATATTCGCAAGGAGCATTTGCTGTCGGGAAGAATGCAACACCAAGTGCAAAGAACCCGGCCACGGTCGCACAAAGCGTATCAATTTGTTTCTTGCCCCTAAAATTATACAGAAATATAGCAATGAAAAACAAAATACCGACAAAAATGTCACCAAATCCGCGGGTGTAGTAGAAATGGCTGATCGAAGTGGCAAAACATACTTTGCCAAAGGGCCAGCCAACATAGACCCCATATAGCATTGCAAGCGGCAATCCGACGGCGCAATAGCCGATCCAGCGGCTTAGGCCATCGCTGTCCAGTTCAAATTTACCTGCATTTTTTGTTAAATAGGATTTTACTGGAATAAATAAACGCATATTTTCCTCCAAAGGTTCTAAAAAATTCATAGCATTGCAGAAATAT
Organism: uncultured Amylibacter sp.; assembly: GCA_964195605.1. GTDB lineage: Bacteria > Pseudomonadota > Alphaproteobacteria > Rhodobacterales > Rhodobacteraceae > Amylibacter. The sequence continues at coordinate 10,223 of CAXMSA010000063.1, read as the reverse complement.
TACCACTATGGCGTGTTATTTGCATTTATTTTTCACCCTAAGGTATATTTTCCGCATTTCAGAAACAAATGCCGCTAATTCTTATCCACGCGTTAAATCCAGTGTCAGTTGCAGCGGCGGGGTTTTGCCGTTCAAGCGTGCCCGGTAAACATGCAGCGATTCCATTACCCGCATCACGTAATTGCGGGTTTCACGATATGGAATGTGTTCGATCCAGTTGACCTGATCCACCAGACTGTCACGCGGATCACCAAACTCTTCAATCCAAGCCTCGGCCCGATGCGGCCCGGCGTTATAACCTGCAAACGCCAGTATATAAGACCCTTCGAATATCTCTAACAACCCACCCAGATAAGCGGTGCCCAACTGCGCGTTATAACGCCAGTCAGAGGTCAGACGCGCCTTGGAGTATTCAACACCGATATCGCGCGATACTTTGCGCGCCGTGGCAGGCATGATTTGCATCAAGCCGCGCGCACCCGCAGGGCTGATCGCACTCGCGTTCAATTCACTTTCCCGTCGCGCAATTGCCATCGCAATTTCAGGTGGAACATCGACCGAATAAGTCGCAAGGTCAGTCACCGGAAAATACGATTTAGGCAAGATAATGCCGCGCTTGGCGGCTTCTTTCGCTACAGCCAGTGCCACATTGGGGCGGCCCAATTCCAGTGCAAGATCGGCAAGCTGGCTAAGGGCCACCTTTTCCAGACCTTCAGCGACATGGGCAAAAAACCAGCGCAAACGCGCCTGATCACCTGCGTAATGAAACAAAATTCCCGCCTTGATCGGGGCGGTTTGCAAAAACGTGGCACGCCGCCAGTTTGGCACGTCTTGCGCACCACTTAATGAAGCATCAGGGGCAAGCCCCAATTTTTCTGCCGCCAGTTGCCCGTAAAAACTGGTCTGATTATGCGCCCCGAATGCATAAGCTTTTGAGGCCTCATCATATTGCTCCAGCTTTTCATAAGTACGCCCCAACCAATAGCCTGCACGGCCTTGGCTGATCGGGCTTTTCACCGCCTCTTTGAAGGTTTTGAAATGTGCCAAAGCCTGTTTCGGGGCATTCATTTTGGTCAGCGAAATATATCCTGACAACCATTCCAGATCGGCAAAATTCGCGCCTGCTTTCAAATCATGCTGGCTGGCCAGCCAATAGGCCAGATCTGTGTCACCAGTGCGCATCACACGTCTTGCAAATCCGCGGCGGCGGTTCGACCACTCTTCTGGCCGCCCCAGTTTTTTAACCGATCCGGTTTGCTTTGCCAGTAATTCCTGTGCATCATCCCAACGGCCCTTTTTCACCCGCCATTGAAACCGATCATAGGCAAGGCCAGGGTCAGACTGTTGGCTTTCGGGAACCGCGCGGATTAACCCATCCACACCTTTACTGGCCCTTTGCAACCCGATGCGCGCACGCGCCAGCTTAACCTTTTCGTCCGGCACCCTGTCCAGCATACGGTCTGCTTCCCGGGTCAGGCCACGCCATAAAAGATTATCAAGTCGCCGTAGATTATGTTGTGAAAGCACGCCTTTATATTGTGTGTATAAGGCGTTTTCCTCATGCTCTTTCAAAGACATTTCAACCCATGCCCGGATCGCCTCGCTGCGGGCCTCGCCCTTGCGCCCTTGGGCGGCATACGCTTGCGCCAGACGCAATGCGCCTTTGCCGGTTTGCGGCAATTGATCCTTGAAATAGGCCCGTACCTTGGCCGGGCTCGCAGTTTTTGGAATGACTGCCTCACCTTTGCGACGCAATCGCTTTAACCCCGGCCAGTCGCCGTTGTCCGCCAGAAACGCGTTATATTCTACCCAGTCGCCTTCACCCTGTCGCAAACGTTCCCATGTGATCAGATCATTGCCGATAGGGTCGCTGATTTGTGAGGCAAAATGATCAGCCGAAACCCAGTCATCTTTGTCGGCTGCACTAAATGCCGATGACAATAGATCGCCGTTTTCTTCTTCCGTATTGGCCAATAACAAACAAGGTGCCGTCAAAGTCGCACAAAGTGTTATTATCCCAATCAAAGAGCGCATTTAATTACTTTCACTTACTTGCTGCGCCGAAACTAACCAAAATCCCCTTGTTTTCCTAGGGTGTTCTTGGCAAATGTCATTTAGCCCGTGCCAAAGGCTTAAATTCAGGCTAAAGCAACGCAGAAACATCACTTATCGGAGGTAATTCCCCATGTTTAAAGGTTCATTCCCAGCTCTGATCACCCCGTTCAAAAACGGTAAGGTGGATAATGATGCGCTTAAGGCATTGGTTGAATGGCATATTTCCGAAGGCTCAAACGGTCTGGCCCCTGTGGGCACCACAGGCGAAAGCCCGACCCTGAGCCATGCTGAACATATGGATGTGATTAAATGTGTGGTTGAAACCGCCGCTGGCCGCATCCCTATCATTGCAGGTGCCGGCTCTAACAACACCGCCGAAGCGCTGGGGTTTTTGCAGTTCGCTAAAGACGTTGGTGCCGACGCCGGCCTTGTGGTGACACCTTATTACAACAAACCGACCCAAGACGGTTTGATCGCGCATTACACGGCGCTGAACGAGGTTGGCCTGCCGATTATCATCTACAACATCCCGCCACGTTCTGTGGTGGATATGTTCCCTGAAACTATGGGAAAACTGGCAAAGTTGGAAAACATTGTCGGCGTGAAAGACGCCACTGGTGATCTGGCGCGTGTCTGTCAGCAACGCATTCATTGCGGGGTTGATTTTGCGCAACTGTCAGGCGAAGACGCAACCGCACATGGCTTCAATGCCCAAGGTGGCGTTGGCTGTATTTCGGTAACCGCGAATGTCGCCCCGAAACTATGTGCCCAATTGCAGGCTGCAACTTTGGCAGGCGATTATGCAAAAGCTCTGGAAATTCAAGACCGCCTGATGCCGTTGCACAATGCTATTTTCACCGAACCTGGTTTGGTCGGCGCTAAATATGGTGTATCGATTCTGGGTAAATGCAGCTCTGATGTGCGCTTGCCGCTTGTCGGTCTGACAGAGGGCACCAAAGCCAAAGTGGAAGCAGCCATGCGCCATTCAGGGCTGATCAATTAGGCTATGGCCCCAAAACAGAAACCATCTGACAGCAACAATAAATTGATCGCCGAAAACCGGCGGGCTCGGTATGATTATGCCGTGGAAGATACGCTTGAATGCGGCTTGGTGCTGATGGGTTCCGAAGTAAAATCCTTGCGCAATGGCGGGGCGCATCTGACCGAAAGTTACGCCGATGTTGAAAACGGCGAGTTGATGCTGATCAACAGCTATATAGCACTTTACCCGCAGGCCCGAAACTTTGGCCATGAAGAACGCAGGCGCCGCAAATTGCTGGCTTCAAAGCGCGAAATTTCCAGACTTTGGCAAGCTATCGGCCGCCAAGGCATGACGCTGGTTCCCCTTAAAATGTATTTCAACGACAAGGGCCGCATAAAGCTGTTGCTGGGTATCGCCAAGGGTAAAAAGAAGGCCGACAAACGCGAAACTGAAAAGAACCGCGATTGGCAACGGCAGAAGGCGCGACTGATGCGCGATCACGGTTAAACTGCCGTTCTTGAAAAACCCTTATCCGTTCTTATGTTAAGACCACTGTTCACACTTCAGTGAACGGTCAAACATAAATAGAGGATCCTTATGGAAGGCTTAATTGTACAACTAATATCCGGTGCTGTTGGCGGCAATGTTGCTGGTGCTGTATTGAAAAACCTGAATATGGGTGTGTTGCTGAACTCGGTTGCGGGCATTGTCGGTGGCGGCATCGGTGGCACGATCTTAAACGCAGTTGGCGGCGGCGGGCTAGATGGTATCCTCGGTCAGGTTGCAGGCAGCGGTGTAGGCGGCGCGGTTGTTCTGGCCGTCGTTGGTCTTATTAAAAACATGATGAATAAGGGCTAATCCCAAACTTATCCGGAAACGCGCGGGCGTCGAAGTTTCGCGTGTTTCCTTTTGTCTACTTGCATCCTTTGAATGACAGGTCTAATTGATGATGTATGTCATAAAAGGCTGCAATCATGACGCAATCCGATCCAAAAATCCTTGTCTCAACTGCATGGTTGGCAGATAACCTGTCAGACCCTGCGCTGCGTATATTAGACGGATCCTGGCACCTGCCCACCGAAAACCGTGACCCATTGGCAGAATACCACAGTGATCACATTGATGGCACGCAGTTTTTCGATATTGACGGGATCAGTGATACCGCATCGGATTTGCCGCATATGGTGCCAACAGCCACACAATTTGCCAGACAAGTGGCGGCACTTGGTATTTCCAACGACGATCAAATTGTTGTCTATGATACCCAAGGCCTGTTTTCGGCAGCACGTGTCTGGTGGTTATTCAGATATTTTGGCCTGAACAATATAGCCGTTCTGGATGGCGGATTGCCCAAGTGGAAAGCAGAAGGGCGACCGACCAGCAATGCACCGATTGTACCCGTATCAGGCACCCTGTCCGCAACCGCACAAAGCCACCACGTGCGCGATGCGGCACAGGTTTTAGCGGCCAGCACATCTGCCGATATACAAGTCATCGACGCCCGTGCGCCTGCACGGTTCAGGGGTGAAGCCCCCGAACCCCGTGCTGGATTACGCGCAGGACGCATTCCAAACTCACAAAACGTATTTTTTAAATCGCTGTTGAATGCAGACGGAACCCTGAAATCCGACGCAGAACTTACAGCCGTTTTCAAAGCCCAAGGTGTTGATCTGGAACAACCGATCATTACATCTTGTGGTTCCGGCGTTACCGCATCCGTCCTGGCACTGGCTTTGCAGAAAATTGGACATAACAATCACGCACTTTATGACGGCTCTTGGTCTGAATGGGGCGCACTTCACGACTATCCTATTGCACAGGGCTAACGCCCAAAAGGAACAACCCATGCTTAACAACCTAAAACCACTACCCGCAGATAAAATCCTGATGCTGTCCAGCCTGTTTCGGGCCGATGAACGCGCCAGCAAAATCGACCTTGGTGTCGGTGTCTACAAAGACGCGAGTGGCCATACACCAATTATGCGTGCGGTGAAAAAGGCGGAAAAGCAGTTGTGGGAAACCGAAGATACCAAAACCTACACCAGCCTGCCCGGCGACGCGGGTTTTCACAAAGCCATGGCCGATATGGTACTGGGCGACAGCGTTGATCGCGCGCGTCTTGCCTGTTGTGCCACACCGGGTGGCACGGGCGCTATCCACAACGTGTTGGAGACCATCAAAATGGCCAACCCCGACACAACCGTATGGGTCAGCAACCCGACATGGGGCAATCACCTGTCGATCCTGAAACATCTGGGCATCAAGTTTAAAACTTATGATTATTTCGATGAAGACAGCTGCGCAATTGATTTTGCCGGTATGATCGCCAGCCTGCAAAATGTGCAAGCGGGCGACACTGTGTTGTTGCACGGTTGCTGTCACAACCCCACAGGGGCCAACTTAAACCAGACACAATGGAATGAAGTCGCTGACCTGTTGCTGGCAAAAGCGGCAACTCCGTTCATCGACATCGCCTATCAGGGTTTTGGTGATGGCTTGGACGATGATGCATATGGCACCCGTCTGCTAGCCAGCAAGTTCGGCGAAATGATGATCGCCGCCAGCTGTTCCAAAAACTTCGGCATCTACCGCGAACGCACAGGCATTGTTCTGGCAATTTCCGCCAATGCCGATGACGCTAAAATCACCCAAGGCACTTTGGCCCATATGAACCGCCAGAACTTCAGCTTTCCACCTGACCACGGCGCACGCCTTGTGACCATGGTACTAACCGATCCTGAACTGCGCGCCGATTGGGAAGCAGAGCTGGAAGAGGTACGTTCCGGCATGTTGGTATTACGCCAACTATTAGCCGATGCATTGCGCGCGGAAATCAGCTCTGACCGTTTTGGCTTTATCGCGGAACATCGCGGCATGTTTTCACGCCTTGGCCTGACCAAAGATCAAGTGATGGAACTGCGCGACACACACGCAATTTACATGGTCGATGACAGCCGTATCAACATCGCAGGCCTGAACAAGGTTAACGTGCCGATCATCGCCAAAGCTGTTGCAAGCGTTATCAGCTAACTCTTGCTATAACCGATTTTGACAGGTAAGCGGGCGCATCCCCTTATGGGTAAAGTGTCCGCTACCTTTTCAAAACGGAGTTTAAAATGAACCGTGGCATTATTTTTGGCGTTATCGCCATGGCAACTATTGTTGTTGCCTCTAACATTCTTGTACAATTTCTATACGGCAACTGGCTAACGTTCGGTGCGTTTACCTATCCTTTCGCCTTTCTTGTCACCGATTTGATGAACAGGATTTATGGCGCGGCAAGTGCGCGTAAGGTTGTTCTGGCAGGCTTCGTTATCGGCATTGCATGTTCTTTTGTCGGCACACAAATCATGGGCGAATACGGCCCGTTGGTAACAATGCGCATCGCCATCGGTTCGGGCACCGCTTATCTAGTAGCGCAACTGATTGACGTTTTTGTCTTTGACAAATTGCGCAAAGGTGCTTGGTGGCGCGCGCCCTTGGCCTCGACCCTGGTTGGTTCAAGCCTGGACACCGCGATCTTTTTCACCGTCGCATTTTCCGCAAGTCTTAGCTTTATCGATCCGGCAACAGATGTGGCTTGGGCCAACGAAATGTTGCCTATTTTGGGCACAGGCCCCATCGCACCCTTATGGATCAGCCTTGGTGTGGCCGACTGGCTTGTCAAAGTCGCCCTGTCACTTGTAGCGCTTTTACCCTTTAAAATACTGGTTTCCCGCCTGTCAGGCAAAACCGCTTAGGCACTTTCACATAAATGTTTCAAAAAATCATTAGGAGATTTAGCAGTCTCGTTGCATGATTCTATTATCGGCTATGACCGGTCATAAGAAACATTCAGAAAGGAGGTGCCAATGATTATTGGGAAACAAGAGCAGCTGGTGAAGGATACGAGCGAGGTAATGACCTAGGGGGCAGCCCCTCTACTCAAAACCTGGCTTCGGGATTTCACAATCCTGCTTGCCACCTCTAAATCTCGAGAAGAGCCCGCATTCTTTGGTGCGGGCTCTTTCATTTGTAGTTGCTGAATTTTACACGTATATATTGAGCTAAATTCAACAGGATAAACCGCATGGCGCACCGCCCGACATTAAAAGATATTGCCCAGATGGCGCGGGTCAGTGAAATGACCGTGTCACGGGTTTTGCGCGGCAAGGGCGAAGCCTCATCCTACACCTGCGACCGGGTGCGTGAAGCGGCCAAAACATTGGGTTATGTGCCAAACCAAATCGCAGGATCATTATCGTCAAGCAGTGTCAATCTGATCGGCGTGATCGTGCCGTCAGTTAGCAGCTCGGTTTTTTCCGAAGTGCTAACCGGCATCATAAACGTTCTGAAAAAAACCCAGTTACAGCCGGTTTTCGGCGTTACCGGTTACGATTTGGAAACCGAAGAGGTTGTGGTCCGGCAAATGCTATCATGGCAACCCAGCGGGTTAATCATTGCAGGCCTTGAACATACAGATGCGGCGCGGCGAATGATGGAAAATTCAGGTATTCCTATAGCAGAGATCATGGATGTCGATGGTGATCCCATTGATATGAATGTGGGTATCTCGCATGAAAAGGCAGGCTTTGACATGGGCGCACATATCGCCAGCAAAGGCTATCGCAATATCGGCTTTATCGGCACTAAAATACATACGGATTTCAGGGCCGGTAAACGCTTTAACGGTTTTAAGAAAGCCCTTACCGAAGCCGGGTTAAACATTGTCGATCAAGAGTTCTACACTGGCAATTCCACCTTGCGCATCGGCAAAAATGCAACCCAGAAATTACTGGCCCGAAACCCGTCAATGGATTGCATCTATTATTCCAACGACCTGCTGGCCGCAGGCGGTTTAATGCACAGTATTGCCCATGATATAGCAGTGCCCGGGCAATTGGCGCTGGCAGGTTTCAACGGTCTGGAACTGCGCGAAGGCCTGCCAAAACTGACCGCAACAACAAACGCCTTTCGCGAAGAGATCGGCACCAAGGCCGCAGAGTTGATTGTGGCGGCCACCAAGGCAGATACCAAACGCAGCCATGAGGTTGTCACTTTCGCGTCCAAAATCGACGCTGGTGATACGCTTTGACATGATCCACGTAACCGACAGCATTACATTGGAAGACTGGGAGATCAGCGAAAGCTTTCACCGTTCCTCTGGCCCCGGTGGGCAAAATGTGAACAAGGTTTCCACGGCTGTTGAACTGCGGTTCGAGGCGGCCCGTTCACCTAATCTGCCGCCCTATGTCAAAAACCGCCTGCGCACACTTGCAGGGCGCAAATGGACCAAGGAAGGTGCCTTGATCATCACAGCCGAAAAGCACCGCTCGCAAGCGATGAACCGTGATTTGGCGATGACAAAGCTGGTTGAACTGATCCAAAAAGCAACCGAACGGCCTAAGTACCGGGTAAAAACCCGGCCTACACTGGCCTCAAAACGCCGCCGTTTGGAAGGTAAGAAACAACGCGGGCAGGTTAAATCACTGCGCGGTAAAGTAGCCGACGATTAGGTGACAATATCCAACAGCTGCTCAAGCCGCGCAATCACCTGAAAAGCCCCCGCATCACGCAAGCGATCCGCGTGACCCGCCTGACAATGCGACCCGCCCGTGAAGCCTACACATTGCATCCCCGCCGCTTTTGCCGCCGTGACCCCTGCAACACTGTCTTCCAGCACAAGACAACGGCTTGCAGGTACATCCATCACACGGGCCGCATACTCAAAAATATCAGGGTGCGGTTTGCCACGTGCTACCAGTCGCGCTGAAAAGATATGAGGGTAAACCAGTTCAAACAAATCAGCGTTCACAAGGCCAAGTGCAAGCTTGGCCGGGGCGGCACTGGATGCAATACATTTGTTGGTTTTCAGCGTTGATAACAGTGATTTTGCCCCATTGATGGGCTGTAACTCTGTGCGATATTTATCCAGAACCTTACGTTTTATATCCGCACGGAAATTCTTCGGCAGCGGCCTGCCCAGTTCCGTTTCAAACATCAGATCTATCGCTTCATCGGGAATGCCCGCAAAGCGCATGGCCACCTGCTCGGTGGTGATATCATAACCAATATTGCGCAAAGCTTCAGCGTCAGCAGCGCAGGCAATTATTTCGCTATCCAGCAGAACCCCGTCACAATCGAAAATTACCAAATCGATATTATTGTCCATAAACACATCCTGTCTTTGCCAATAATAAACCAGACTCTTTTGTAAAAGTTAACGGCTTATTCATAATATTTTACCACTGTAAGTGTGACACAAGGGCTTCACATGAATGCGGCAAAGATTATTATTTAGTATATTTTTTAATCTTTTAGCTGTTTTCATGTTAACTGCAGCACCCATTTTAGCCGCTAATCTCAAATTTCCAAAATTAAATTACGTCTCTGGCGGCAATGCAAAATTTCCGTATTCATTACAACCTGGCGATCAGGGCAATACTTATTTTGAAACTTTCTTCAAAGCCTCATTACCAATCTGGAAAGTACACAAATCCAAGGTGACTTTTTTCATTCGCGGATTTTACAGCAAAGATAGCTTGGAACTGACCTTTAATAATCGCAGCAAAGTTTCTGTTGGTTTCGCCTATACTGTAAAACTGCGTAAAACCTTTAGTGTCAGCGCGTCAATAAAATATGATCGTGATTTCGGATTGCTGAAAGGCAATAAGAAATCCGGTTTTAGGGGCAATTTTTCGTATTTTTATTACAAAAGCTGGTGGCGCAATATGCCAGGCGATCACAAGCGTTGGTTCCGGCAGAAAACCTGGACAAGGGTCTGGGGCGTGTTCACCTTTCCTGAAAGCCTAGATGGCGGTAACAGAAACCTTGCTTTTATCACAGGTTTGGAAGCCGCTGCCGCTTTTGTGCGGCCCAAAGGGAAATTGCAATATGCCCCGTTTGCAGAGCTTACTCTTGCCTTGGACAGTAAAAAATATCCTTCAACAATAAAGTTATCCCCGCCATTGGCTTTAAATTTCGTCGCCCCATTAAAGGCGGTGAATTTAATACGTGCATAAAATACGCTATGGACCGTCGTTGGATACTGGGATCAACAGTATATGGTCCGGTTGTATTTGGTGGCTGGTATAAATCGTTCTAGACCATCGGTCCAAAAGAATTGCAACTGCGCACAAAATACGATTTTAGCGGCCAGCAAAAATTTCGCGAACTATGTTTAGGATGAAACCCTGTTACAAAGTTC